>CAZEIY010000159.1:0-8698 GCA_964512375.1 uncultured Rickettsiales bacterium
TGTCGCCCTCGAAGGCGAGGATGTGGGTGGCGATCCGGTCGAGGAACCAGCGGTCATGGCTGATGACGATGGCGGAGCCTGCGAAGTTGAGCAGGGCATCTTCGAGTGCTCGAAGGGTCTCGACGTCCAGGTCGTTGCTGGGCTCGTCGAGAAGCAACAGATTGCCACCGGACTTGAGCAGCTTGGCCATGTGTACGCGGTTTCGCTCGCCGCCAGACATCTGGCCGAGCTTCTGCTGTTGCGCGGTGCCCTTGAAGTTGAACCAGCTGACATAGGCGCGGGAGTTGACCTCGCGCTTACCGAGCTGCACCTGCTCGTAGCCTCCGGAGATCTCTTCCCAGACCGTCTTGTTGGGGTCGAGGGCATCGCGGCTCTGGTCGACATAGGCCATCTCGACAGTCTCGCCGAGTCGCAGCGAGCCCGCGTCGGGCTCTTCTTGACCGGTGATCATGCGGAACAGGGTCGTCTTGCCGGCGCCGTTAGCGCCGATGACACCGACGATAGCCCCGCGCGGCATGACGAAGGACAGGTCGTCGACCAGAAGCTGTTCGTCGTAGCCTTTCTGCAGCCCCTTCGCCTCTACCACCACCTCGCCAAGGCGCGGTCCTGGAGGAATAAAGATGGTGCCCCGTTCGATTGCTCCGCGACCGGACTCGCTGAGCAACTCTTCGTAGCGGTTCAGCCGGGCCTTACCCTTGCTCTGGCGTGCCTTCTGACTGGAGTTGACCCACTCCAGCTCGCGGGTGAGCACCTTGCGGCGGTTGTCCTGCTCGCGCTTCTCCTGAGCCAGGCGCCTCTCCTTCTGGACCAGCCAGCCCGTGTAGTTGCCTTCGTAGGGGAAGGCCTGACCGCGGTCCAACTCCAGAATCCAGCCAGCGACATTGTCGAGGAAGTACCGGTCATGGGTGACGGCGACCACCGTGCCCGGATATTGCTCAAGGAAGGTCTCGAGCCAGGCGACGCTCTCCGCGTCGAGGTGGTTGGTTGGTTCGTCGAGGAGGAGCATGTCGGGGCGTTCGAGTACCAGCCGGCAGAGCGCGACACGCCTGCGCTCACCACCGCTCAGCTTCTCGACGTCGGCGTCGCCGTCGGGCACGCGCAGAGCATCCATGGCGGTCTCTACGTGGCGGTCCAGCTCCCAGGCATCGGCGGCTTCAATCTTGTCCTGCAGCTCGGCCTGTTCAGCCAGGAGCTTGTTCATCTCATCGTCACTGAGTGGTTCGGCGAAGCGCATTGAGCAGGCCTCGAAGGCCTCGAGCAGGGCGCGGGTTTTCGCGACTCCCTCCTCGATGTTGTCGCGCACATTCTTGGTGGAGTCGAGCTCAGGCTCCTGGGGCAGGTAGCCAATCTTGAGGCCTTTCTGCGGGGTCGCCTCACCCAGGTAGTCGGTGTCGACGCCAGCCAGAATGCGCAAGAGGGTGCTCTTACCGGAGCCATTGTGACCGAGCACCCCAATCTTGGCGCCAGGGAGGAACGACAACCAGGTCTCGGACAAGATCTCTTTGCCGCGTGGAGTGACCTTGCGCAGTCCTTGGAGGGTGTAGACGAACTCGGCCATGGCGGCGCTCCGTGTGAATGCCTGTCGGGCAGGCTCGGTTGGGAATTGGGATGTACACCATCCAATGGTCCTTGATCCAGTCCCCGTTGATCGCAGTGTTCACTCATCGGTGCGCGCATCACCCTTGCTCAGGGTGCGGTGGTGGAGTAGTTTGCGTGCGCTCTCGCAGAAGAGAGCCACTATCTGGAGTCTGCCTTGAAGTCGTTCCTGACCTCTTCTTTGTCACTGCTCATTGCTGCTGCTTTTCTCTTCACTCCCGCTCTTGTCGACGGCAAGACGCGTGTGAAGAAGTCAGTCAAGTTGGCCGAGGGAGCTGACCTGGTGCTCCGCGTCGACGACGAGATAGGCTCGTGCGATAGAGACCGACCTCAGTCCCAACGAGTCTGGGTTTGCGCGATCGTGCTCAAGAAAGCGGGAGCCAAAAAGGATTTCGTTCGACTTGAGGTTCATCACAGTGGCTCATGGAGTGCGTTCGGTCCTGAAGAGGACGAAGACGATGACGAGAAGGGTGACGATGATGATTCGCCCGGAGACGACGATGATTCGGCGGATTGGGAGAGCAAGCCCCTTCTCACCGAGGGCGAGCGCCTAGATAAGATCGACGAGAAGCGGGTCGGCAAGTACACAGTGCTGAAGGCCGAGGGTCAGGTTGCTGGTGCGGCGGGTGCCCGCACGTTGACGATTTCGGCTGACCTGTTGCCTGAGGGCACTTTTCTCTTGAGTACCAATGGCTATTTCGGGATGAACTACGCAGGCGTCAAGATCGGCTCAGGCTCGAAGAGCGGTGTCATCAAGGTGAAACGCTAAGGTTCAGGAACTGAGGAGAGACAGCGTGTCCGAAGAGATCCTGAGCGAAGAGAATCCTGCTCCAGCCGCAGAGCCCGAGATCCAGCGCGAGAGTATGGACGTCGATGTGCTCTTCGTGGGCGCGGGCGCAGCCAGCCTGGCGGGTGCGATTCGCCTCATGCAGTGCATCAAGGCGCACAACGAGAGCGGTCAGGGTGAGCCCATTAACGAGCCGTCCATCGCTATTGTCGAGAAGGGCTCCGAGGTGGGCGCGCACATCCTCTCGGGCGCCGTGCTCAATCCCAAGGCCCTCGATGAACTGTTACCGCAGTGGCGCGACGAGGCCCCAGCTGATGCTGAGGTCAGCAGCGAGGATGTGACCTTCCTCACCGAGAAGATGGGCTTCAACCTGCCCGTCGTGCCGCCGGCCATGCACAACAAGGGCAACGTCATCGTCTCTGCCTCGCGCATAGCGCGCTGGATGGCCAGCAAGGCCGAAGCAATGGGCGTGATGATCTTCGCAGGCTTCCCCGCCGTCGACGTGCTCTGGGATGGCGACAAGGTCATCGGCGTCCAGACCGGCGATAAGGGCATCGACCACCACGGCAATCGCAAGACCAACTTCGAGCCCGGCATTCTGCTCAAATCGAAGATCACCCTCTTTGGCGAGGGCGTGCTTGGTCACTGCAGTCGCCTGGTTACGAAGAAGTTGGGACTCGATGAGGGCTGCAATCCCTGGCAGTTCGAGACCGGTGTCAAGGAAGTCATTAAGCTGCCCGAGGGCAAGGGCTTTCCCGGCTATGTCATGCACACTCTGGGCTGGCCCTTCGACACCGAGACCCACGGTGGTACCTGGGTCTACGGTCTCAACGACGACTATGTGAGCGTTGGCCTGGTCGTCAGCCTCGACTATAAGGATCCGAGCCTTGATCCGCAGTACATGCTGCAGCAGTTCAAGAGCCACCCCAAGGTCGCCAAGCTGCTTGAGGGTGGCGTGGTCGAAGAGTATGGCGGCAAGGCGCTGAGCGCCGGCGGTTGGTACGCCATGCAGCGCAGCTACTTCGATGGTGGCATGTTCATCGGCGAGTCCGCACACATCATGAACATCGCGGCGCTCAAGGGCGTGCACCTGGCTATGAAGAGCGGCATGCTCGCCGCCGAGACCGCCTGCGAGGCTCTGGTCGCCGGGGACTTCTCAGCCGACCAGTTGTCTGTCTACAAGGAGCGCATCGACGGTTCCTACATCAAGGATGAGATGTGGGCCTGCCGCAACTTCCACCAGAGCTTCGACAAGGGCCTGTGGGTGGGCATGATGCGCACCGGTCCGGCCATGCTCTTTGGCTCGGTCGGACGGCGTGATGGTCACACCGATCACGGCGCGCTACAGCCCGTGGCCGTAGCGACTGATGGTGGCACTGAGCTCACCGATCGCCCAAAGGTCGACATCCCCAGCTTCAAGCCCAAGCTCGACGGGCTCTACCTCAGCGGCACGGGCCACGAAGAGGACCAGCCCAGTCATCTACTGGTCGCTGATCCCGAGATCTGCCGCGAGCGCTGCGCCGAGGAGTTTGGCAATCCTTGTACGCGCTTCTGCCCGGCGCAGGTCTACGAGATGGTTGAAGACGAGGACCGCGGCGGCCGCAAGCTGCAGGTGAACTTCAGCAACTGTGTCCACTGCAAGACCTGCGACATCAAGGACCCCTACCAGATCATCACCTGGGTGCCCCCCGAGGGCGGCGGTGGACCCAATTACAAGATGGCTTGAGCGCACGCTCGGCTGCGTGACCAGGATACCCTGAATGTTCGGCCGCTTATCGAGCCGTGAGCTGTCGGTGGCGAGCGCACTGGCTGCCTCGTTTGCCCCACCCACCGCGAAGATCCCGCACAGCCCTGAGGATGTTGGCTTTGCGGACCGCTTCGCCTGGTTTGTGGCCTACCTTCCTGCCATCGAGCGCGTTCTGGTCCGCTTCTTCCTTCTTGCTGTCTGGGCACTTCCTGCGCTGCTGTGGTTCAAGCTGAGTAGCTTCCCCGGGCTCAGCGAGTCCGATCGCCACCTCTTCGTCGACAAGATGTTCGACAGCTACGGGCTTCTTGGCCGGGTCGTGGCGAAGGTCAGCCTGCTTCTGACCCTGCCGGTTTTCTACGCCGATGACGATCTGCGTACAGCGATGGGCGATCTCACTCACAAGCGAGTTGCCGAGAAGTCGTTCACGTTCCCTGTCGAAAGAGGGGCCGAGGTGGTCTCTGAGACTCCGATCCTCGAAGTGGATGTGGTGGTGGTGGGCAGCGGTGCCGGCGGTGCCCCTGTGGCCAGTGAACTGGCTCAGCGGGGTCGTTCTGTGGTGGTCCTGGAGGAGGGTGGATATCGGCCTTCCAGCACGTTCCCGTCCAAGGCTTTCGAGGCGCTCACTGAGCTTTACCGCGATGCCGGTGTGGTGGCGTCGGTGGGGCGACCGGTAGTGATTATCCCGGTTGGCAAGCTGGTCGGGGGCAGCACCGTCATCAATTCAGGCACCTGCTTTCGTATCCCGGAATTCATCCATAAGCGCTGGCGTGCGGCCTTCGACATGCCCGATGAGCTTGGTGCTGAGGCCCTCGCTCCCATCTACGAGCGGGTCGAGGAGGTCGTCTCTTCGAAGGAGGTGACTCCCGACATCTTCGGCGCCAACAACAACATTGCCCGGCGTGGCTCGGAAGCTCTTGGATGGCGAGGGGGCTTCCTCTCTCGCAATGATCGAGGCTGCGTAGGAAGCAATCGTTGCGCCTTCGGTTGTCCGACGGATGCGAAGCAGGCGATGCACCTCACCTATCTCCCACAGGCCGTCGCAGCAGGAGCCCGTGTGATCAGCGGCGCGCGTGTCGAGAAGGTCACCTTCAAGGGCAAGGTGGCGACTGGCGTGATCGCGAGCGTCATGGATGACCAGGGTCGCCGGAAGAAGTTGGTGGTCAAGGCTCGCAAGGTGGTTGTCGCGGCCGGAACGTTCTACACACCGCTCTTGCTGAGAGCCTCTGGAGTGCGCCACCGAAATCTCGGCCGGCGATTGACACTTCATCCCGCGGTGAAGATCAGTGGCCTCTTTCCGGGGGAAAACTTCCTCGAGGGCCCCAGCGTACCGCAGTCGTACTACATCGATGAGTTCCAGGAGGACGGAATCATGATGGAGGGGGCGCATGTACCTCCGGATCTGGCTTCCATCGCCCTGCCAGGCAAGCCAGACGAGCACAAGGCGCTCATGGAGCGCTCACATGAGCTGGCGATGTTTGGATTTCTGGTCAGTGACGAGCCCTCTGGAGTGGTGCATCGGGGCTTCTCTGGTCGTCCTTTCCTTCGCTATAACCTCTGCAAGCTCGATCACGATCGAGTCATCTCGGGTCTGAAGAAGCTCTGCAGGCTGTTCGTAGCAGCAGGAGCGAAGACCCTGTATCTGCCTACCTGGAAGCTACCCATCCTTGAGGCCGACGAAGACATGGAGGCTCGAATCGATGCGGCCAACATCAAGCCCATCGACCTCGAAGTAGCAGCCTTTCACCCTCTCGGCACCTGTGGTTTCGGCCCCTCAGAGGAAACGTTCCCCCTGGACTGCGATCTAAAGGTTCGAGGCAAGGAAGGTCTCTATGTGGCTGACGGTTCTGTCTTCCCGACCAGCCTCGCGGTGAACCCGCAGCTCTCCATTATGGCGATGGCGACGCGCTGCGCATGGCACCTCGACGAGCAACTCGGTAGCGAACAGTAGACTTCAGACACCTGCCTCTGGGGCTGGCACCCGTCGCGGATTTCTCCTATACAAAGCACCGCCCTCGCACGTGCGAGAGCCAGACGAACTGCCACGGAGCGACAGATGCAGGATTTTGATGTCATCAAGGCTGTGTACGACAACCTGAGCGGGAAGCTGGAGGCAGGCAGAGCCGAGCTCGGCCGCCCGATGACTCTGGCAGAGAAGATCCTGGTCTCGCACCTGGACAACCCCGCCGATGTTGGCTGGGAGCGGGGTGTCGACTTTCTGATGCTGCGCCCTGATCGGGTCGCCATGCAGGACGCGACGGCGCAGATGGCCCTGTTGCAGTTCATGATGGCGGGTCGCGATAGAGTGGCTGTTCCGTCCACGGTCCACTGCGATCACCTCATCCAGGCCCGTCGCGGTGCCAGCACCGATCTGCTCGCGGCAATCGATAGCAACGAAGAGGTCTATGACTTCCTGGCCTCGGTGTCCAGGCGCTACGGTGTTGGCTTCTGGAAGCCTGGTTCTGGGATCATCCACCAGGTCGTGCTTGAGAACTACGCCTTTCCGGGCGGCATGATGATCGGTACGGACTCGCACACTGTGAATGCCGGTGGCCTCGGCATGATCGCTGTCGGCGTCGGCGGTGCGGATGCGGTGGATGTCATGGCTGGGATGCCCTGGGAGGTAAAGGCACCCAAGCTCATTGGTGTCCGCCTGACGGGCAAGCTGCAGGGCTGGACAGCCAGCAAGGACGTCATCCTCAAGGTCTGTGACATCCTCACGGTGAAGGGGGGCACCAACGCGATCGTGGAGTACTTCGGACCGGGTGCGCGGTCTCTCTCGTGCACCGGTAAGGGCACGATCTGCAATATGGGGGCTGAGCACGGGGCCACCACCTCACTCTTTCCCTATGACGCCAAGATGGCCGACTACCTGCGCGCTACCGATCGCTCCCAGGTGGCTGATGTCGCGGATCTGCATGCGGGCTTGCTCGCCGCTGATCCCGAGGTCGAGGAGCGCCCTGACGAGTTCTTTGATCGAGTCATCGAGATCGACCTGGACAGCCTTGAGCCTCATCTGGTCGGACCGCATACCCCCGATCTCGCCCGTCCTGTCTCGACTCTGTCGGAAGAAGCCCGCGTGAAGGGCTATCCAGTGAACGTCACCAACGCTCTGATTGGATCGTGCACCAACTCGTCCTACGAAGACATGAGCCGCGCCGCCCACCTGGCAAGACAGGCTACGGCCAAGGGGCTCAAGGCCAAGGTGCCTTTCTGGGTCTCTCCGGGCTCGGACACGGTGCAGGCGACGATCCAGCGTGACGGCCAGATGGCGGATCTCGAAGCCGTGGGCGCGGTTGTGCTGGCCAATGCTTGTGGTCCTTGCATTGGTCAGTGGAAGCGCGAGGACTCGGGTATTGAGGAGGCCAACTCCATCGTCACCTCGTTCAACCGTAACTTTCGTAAGCGCAATGACGGCAGCGCCAACACCCTGGCATTCATCGGCTCGCCCGAGATGGTGACAGCGATTGCGCTGTCGGGACGGCTCGACTTCGATCCGACTCGCGACACGATCGATGGCCAGATGCTTGAGCCACCTGAGGGCAGCGAGCTTCCCGAGGCTGGCTTCGAGACGCGCTTCGAAGGTTTTGTCATGCCGGATGCGGACGGCTCGGATACCCGGGTCGTGGTCTCGCCAACCAGCAAGCGCATTCAGCTTCTTACGCCTTTCGCGGACTGGGATGGGGGTGACTACGACGATCTGTTGGTCCTGCTCAAGGCGCACGGCAAGTGCACTACGGATCACATCAGCCAGGCAGGACCCTGGCTACGCTTTCGCGGCCACCTCGACAACATCTCCGACAACATGTTCATCGGCGCCATCAACTCCTTTACTCACGAGAGCGGCGGCAACGCCGGCGAGGGCAAAGACCAGCTGGACGGTTCCACCAAGTCATTCCCTGCCGTGGCTCGTAACTACAAGGCGAACGGTCGAGGTTGGGTGGTGTTTGGTGACGAGAACTATGGCGAGGGCAGCAGCCGAGAGCATGCCGCCATGGAGCCCAGGCACCTCGGTGCCAAGGCGGTCATTGTGCGTTCTTTTGCACGAATCCACGAGACGAACCTCAAGAAGCAGGGTGTGCTTGCTCTGACCTTTGTTGACCCGGCCGACTACGACAAGGTGCGCGAGGATGACCGAGTCGCCCTTCGCGGCCTGACCTCGCTGCAGCCGGGCTCATCGTTGACCGTTGAACTGAGTCACGCCGATGGCACTAGAGAGAGCTTTGCGGCAGCGCATACGCTCAACAAGGAGCAGATCGCCTGGTTCAGGGCTGGCTCTGCGCTGAACTGTATTCGGGCGGAGCAGGGCTTGGCTTAAATGCTTCCATGAGCTCAATTGTCAGCAGTTTGTCAGCAAATTGTCAGGACTTTTTGTAGAAAAAGTCAAGAAAACATAAGTCCACAACATCTGACCGCAAAACTGAATGCTCCTTCTTGATAAAGGAGCTATTCAAATGGACCGACGCCTTCTCTTCCTGCTTGCTACTGCGCTCTCCTTTTCCGGCTGTTACGGAGCGCTGGGCCCCGTCGCTGAGGAGGCGGTTGTTGACGATGTCTTCGGTGGCGGTGGA
>CAZEIY010000160.1:0-4119 GCA_964512375.1 uncultured Rickettsiales bacterium
TATACAGGCTCCTCTCGGGACCTGCAAGAACACCTCTCGGGTGAACGAGCACCGTAGCGTAGAGATCAGGAACCGCTCAACTCATCTAGGAGGGGCAGTAGCGCATTGAGCGCCTGTCCGCGGTGCGAGACGGCGTTCTTCTCTGCGGGACTCAGTTGTGCGGTTGTTCGTCCCTGAGGGTCTCCAGCCAGCAGGAACAGGGGGTCGTAGCCAAAGCCCCCTTCACCGATCTCTTCGCTGGCGATATGCCCCTCGACCGTTCCATCGCTGTAGAGCGCGCGACCATCGGGGTGCACGATGGCCAGGGCGCATCGAAATCTGGCCGTCCGTTCTGCGTACGGGACATCACGGAGTTTCTCGATTAGCAGTTGATTGTTTGCATCGTCCGCGTCGTCGCCGCTGCCTCCGGCGAATCGGGCGGAGTGAACACCAGGGGCGCCGTTCAGGGCGTCGACCTCAATGCCCGAGTCGTCAGCAACAGTCACCCGGTCGCAGTGTCTGGCCAGGGTCCGAGCCTTCTTGTCGGCGTTGGCTCGGAAGGTGTCACCATCTTCGATGATCTCGGGAGCATCGGGGATGTCGGCGAGAGAGACTACTCGGTAACGAGTTCCCTCGAGCATCTCGCGGATCTCACGGAGCTTATGCCTGTTCCCGGTAGCCAGGAGGACCTCCAGGGTCTCGGACACGATGGGTTCCTCAGTCTATGAGTGGGCCGAGATCGCGCCCTGCCAGGGCAGCGCGTTGGGCCCGGTCCAGCTCAGCGCAGGCACCGAGAGCAAGCTCTGTCAGGCGGTCGAGCGTGGCGCGGCTGAAGGGTGCCCCCTCGGCGGTGCCCTGCACTTCCACCAATTCTCCACTGCCTGTGATCACAAAGTTCATATCGACATCGGCCTTGGAGTCCTCGACATAGGGCAGATCGAGGACAGCGATGCCATTGACGACTCCTGCTGAGATGGCAGAAACTCGACCACTCAAAGGGATCGCGGGGAGCGTTCCGTCATCGACCATTCGCTTCATGGCCAGGCAGAGGGCTACGAACCCGCCAGTGATCGATGCTGTTCGAGTGCCGCCGTCCGCTTGGAGGACGTCGCAGTCTACCCACAGGGTGCGGGGACCCAGGGCAGCGAGGTCTACGACCGACCTCATGCTGCGGCCAATGAGCCGCTGGATCTCCATGGTTCGACCTCCGGGTCTTCCCCGTGTCACCTCTCGGGAGGTGCGGGTGGGAGTGGCGCCCGGCAACATCGAGTATTCAGCGGTAACCCAGCCGGTCCCTTCATGCTGTTTCCATCGAGGCACTCTCTTCTCGATCATCGCTGTGCACAGCACTCTCGTGGAGCCGAATTCCACCAGGGCCGAGCCATGAGCCTGGTCGAGAAAGTCGGGGGTTATGCGCACCTGGCGCAATTCATCGACGGCGCGTCCGTCCGGTCGCATAGATAACTCCTGTGGTTTGGTGGTGTGCAGACTAATTGGAACTGTCGTCGTCATCACCCGCGGGACGGGTGGCGATCTCGCAGTTAATCCAGTCGAGCACCATTAGCATCTCTTCTGTGGAGGGGAGCCGTCCCATGGGCGGCATGGTCTGCTTGGCCATCTCGTGCCAGGTTCCGAATCCGGCAAACGTGGTGTTGCGGGAGGTTGCAGACTCAAAGTTGTCGTAGTTCAGTCCTACGGTAGCGCCCTTGCGTTCTTCGGGTGTGATCTTGTCTGACCAGTGGCAGTACGAGCAGTACGGCTCGAAGATCTCCGGGACCATGGTGTTTAGGAAGTACTCTTCCCCGCCCATCGGCAGATTGGCTGTGTCGCATTCCCCGGTGATTGCGCCGTCAGGTACGGCAGGATCGCAGGCGGTCCCAAGCAAGAGGAGAGAGCAGAGAAGGAAAGTGGCGAACATCACCTGGTGGGCGCAGCGCATCACAGTGTTCCAATCACGAGCCCGGCGGCGATCACAGAACCTGCTGCGGTGAAGCCGGAGATGGTGTGCACAGCGACCAGCGCTTCCCAGTCTTCGTCAGTGGCGACGTTGGCTTGAAGGATGCCTGTCGTCACTACCGTTCCCATGGCGATCCCATGAATTATTGAAAGGACCTGGTGGAGCTTGCCCGAGTCGACCTTCTTGACCGATGCGTCGACCTTCGGTCTCTTCGTCGCCAGCCCTGGGGGCATCGTCCAGGCCACAATGCCCGCCCCGAAGTAGGCCGTAGTGGCTACCCCTGCGAGGACGCGGTGTAGTCCCAGGTTGGGTTCGAGATCGCCGCGACTGGGCGCGCCCGTCTTGATACCTACCGAGTTAATCATGCCGACGACTTCGGCTGCGATGATCGAGCCAGCAGCGACAAAGGCCAGTGTCTGGTGAACGGGCACCATCTTGCGGCGAACCTTGAGGCGCTTTTGAATCTTGCGACGTTCTTCGATTGATAACTCAGCTTTGGTGTCGACCTCCTGAGTATGGCTATTTCCAAGGGTCCCGGGGAGTTCGACTCCACCAGGTTGGAGGTCTTCACTGAATTGCACCTGCGGGGTGGTGTCTGGGAGAGATAATTCCAGCCCCATTGCGGTCGCAGGTCCCAGCGCGGTGACCGCCAGAAGGAGGACGGGAAGCGTTTGAAGGGCTCTCTTCATGAGTGTCTCCAGCGCTCAGTGTGCATGATTCGGGTCGGTGCCGGGAGCGTGCTCATGTTCGGCGCCCTTTGCTGGTGCGGGGTTCTTTGACTCGCTGGCATCCGTCGCTTCTTTGGCAGGACTTCCCTCCGCTGGGGCTGTCTCGGGAGGTGCAAGCAACTCAGGACCCACTGGGAAGACCATGTGCACTTCTATTGGCACTTCGTCGGTGATCTTGGCGAAGAGCAGCTTTGGACGCTCGATCTCGAACCTCTCGAGCGAGATGCTGAACGCTGCATCAACCGTGACCAGCCCATTCTCGGCGATATCCAGCGTTGCTGGGATCTCCAGGTCGTGGGTCTGGCCGTGAACTGTCAGGGGACCCTTGACTCGGATCTCATGTTTGCCCGCAGTCACAGGGGTGGCATCGACTCCTACTGCTGTGGCCTTCCAGGTCATGGTTGGAAAGATGATGGCTTCCAGCACCTCCAACATGTGGCTGTCGCGCATTTCGTTGTCGGAGTTGAAGTACTCCGCCTGAAAGGTGGCATCGACAGACGTCTTGCTCAGGTCCGCAGCGTCAAAATGGGCGGTGACCTCTGCCCCTCCTTGTAGCAGCTTGGCGTCGTATTTCTTCGCGGGGTGGCTGATGTGGAAACTAACGTGGGTGATGGTGGCCTTCTGATCGATGGCCTGTGCGCTGTGCGGCAACAGAAAGGCGAGGCTCAGGGTGAAGGCGGCGAGGAGGACACCAGGTCGAGCGTGCATGGGGTTCCTTCGTGTTAGTTCAAGCAGAGCTACAGAGGACGCAGGAAGATCCAAGCATGGGCTCATCCTGCTAGTCAATTGTTCTGCTCAACAAGCGAGCCACAAGGCTCGTTTGATTCCTCTCTAAGGGGTGCTTCGGGTGGACTACATCGCTCCCCCTTGATATGACCGTGCACGTCCCTGTGCGAGGTCAATCGACCCCTAACCGGTATCTCTTTTTGGAGCCTTCCGTGATTCAAGCTCGTTTCTTCTGGATTCTGACAGCTGCCCTTCCCCTCGCGCTTATGGCTTGTGCTGGCGGTGGCGGGACTACTGCTCGCCCTGATTGCGATCTCGACATCAGCAACCTCTCCGGCACCTGGGTCAGCCTCAAAGGTGGAGGTACCGGGAAAGATGTTCCCGACTCTTTCGCGCGCATCCAGTTCAAGACAGATGGAGACAAGGGTACGGCGATCTATACGGCGGGCCAGGTGGCCCCGGGAAATCCGGCGACCAACAAGTACGACTATGTGCGCACCTCCGTCTCGGAGTCTGGCGAAGCGCTCTATTCCATCAACATGTTCGCTGACAAGAGCAAGCAGCGCATTGAGCGGCTCAAGAAGGACAACCGTCGCCTGGACGTCAAGTTTGAGGGACGTCTCTATGTCACGATCGATAGGAATCGATGTGCGCTCACTCTCAAGGATTTCTACGTCACCTACGTCAAGGGCGAGGAGGACAGCACCTCGACCCTTTATGGAGGCACCT
>CAZEIY010000160.1:4129-8693 GCA_964512375.1 uncultured Rickettsiales bacterium
CTCCAACCCCACAGGCATCCGCACCTATCTGAGGGCACCCGACGAGCTCAGCTTCGTCAACTGCGGCGAAGTTCAGCAGCTCTATCCCTTCGCTATGGAGAATCCCAAGTGGGGTGACCGTGGCGATCCCCCCCTCGACGCGAAGTCGGGCATCTTTGCCAACGAGCCCATGTGGTTTCACTACGCTGAGAAGCAGTACCAGGGCAGCAAGGCTGAGGTGCTCGCTAAGCAGCAGAAGGCTGGCGTGATGGCCAAGGAAGGCTGCACGTACGACTTTGAGATGTGGATACGCGACCGACGAGTTGCCAGCTCGCAGAAGGTTGCTGTCACGCCCAATGACAAGGGCTTTCTACACTGGAAGGTGCAGCACACCTTCGATAAGTCCAGCGCTGATGGCCTGTTCATCGAGATGCACCGCTATATGACCTGCTCAGAGGGAGGACGTACCCTCGCCGGGAACGCCTGCACGGTGGTTTGGCCCGAGCGCGCACGTACCGCTGAGGAAAAGGCGGAGGATGAGGCTGAAGCCAAGAAGAAGAAGTAGTTCAGTCCTGCTGAATGAGGTCGCGCTGTACCATCCAGTTGGTACCGTCAGGACCATCTTTGAGGCCTATTCCACGTTCGGCGAGTTCATCGCGAATCGCGTCAGCTGCGGCAAAGTCCTTGTTGCTTCTCGCCTCCAGGCGTCGCTCTATGGCGGACTGAATCTCAGCTTCGTCCATTCCCAACCAGTCAAGCCGGCGTGCGCGCAGAGCGACAAAGAAGCTCTCGGCCTGTTCGTGGAAAACGCCTACGATCGAGCCGGCCTGAAGAATTCGGTCACGCGCTCCCTCTGCCAGGGAGCGACGAGCGCCTGAGCCGAGCTCTGCTGGGTCCGAGCCCAGCCAGCGGTTGATCTTGCGGATGAATTCGAAAAGGTGGCCCAGGGCACCGGCCGTGTTGAAGTCGTCGTCCATAGCCTCGCCGAAACGGCTCATGAGGCTCTCACACTGGTGAAACAGTCCACGCTCAGCGCCCTCGAAGTCCTCGGGGCGGACGTTGCTCAGAGGGTCGGGGCCTGGGGAATAGAGGTGTTCCCTGCCCCAGCTACCATCGGGGTTGGCAGTAGGCATCTTGACGCTGCTACCGAGTCGGCGGTCGAGATCCGCGAGGGTCCCATAGAGGCGTTCCAAGCGTGCCTCAGCTTCCTGGACAGCTTGCTCGCTGAAGTCGAGAGGCGCGCGGTAGTGAGCGGCCAGGTAGAAGAGTCGTAACGACTCAGGGTGGTAGCGCACGATGATGTCGCCGACCCCGAAGAAGTTACCCAGGGACTTGCCCATCTTCTCGCTGTTCACTGTCAGGTGACCGTTGTGCATCCAGTGCCGGACGCAAGGTCCGTTGCCTGTGGCGCCTTCGGTCTGGGCGATCTCGTTTTCGTGGTGGGGGAATATGAGATCGATTCCGCCTCCATGAATATCGAAGCGTTCGCCAAGCAGAGCTGAACTCATCACCGAGCACTCGATGTGCCAGCCAGGTCGGCCCTCTCCCCACGGAGAATCCCAGCAGGGCTCGCCCGGCTTGCTGCTCTTCCAGAGGGCGAAGTCGAATGGATGCTTCTTGCGGGTGTCTACGTCGACCCGAGCGCCTTCTTCTTGATCCTCGAGCCGCCGGCCGCTCAGCCGCCCGTAGTCGTCTCGAGTGGAGACGCTGTAGTAGACGTCGCCGTCGACAATGTAGCCGTGGCCGTTGTCGATGAGGGTGGAGACCATGGTGATGATCTCGTTCATGTACTCGCTGACCCGCGGCTCGTGGTCGGGGCGAAGCATAAACAGGGAGTCCGTTGCCCAGTGGTAGTCGTCTTCGTAGCGCGAGGCCACGTCCCGGAACCCGACCCCCTCAGCGACCGCCTTGGCGATGATCTTGTCGTCTACATCGGTGAAGTTGCGGACGTACTTGACCTCGTAGCCCCGCGTGAGCAGATGGCGCAGCACGATGTCGAAGGACAGGGCGGCGCGGATGTGGCCAACGTGTGCCTCGGCGTACACGGTGACGCCGCAGACGTACAACAGCACCTTGCCTGGGGTGAGGGTCTGGAGGCCCTCCTTGCCACGGATCTCGGAGTTGTAGAGTCGCACCGGATGCGGCTGCGCCTTACCCACAGTCTTGACCTCGGAAGCAGGCTTGTTTGGGGACGCTCAGTCGGAGAAGATTTCGCCGAGGCGGGCCTCGATCTTGACCTCGGACTCGGACTTGGCAACGGCCAACTCCTTAACCAGAAGACCCTTCGCCTGGTCGAACATCTTGCGTTCGCCGAACGAGAGATTCTTGTCACCCTTGAGGATGTAGAGGTCGCGCAGCACCCGAGCCACCTCGTAGGGAGAGCCCGTCTTGATCTTGGCCATGTACTCGCGATAGCGGCGATTCCAGGTCTGCTTGTCGAGCTCTATGTCGCGCTCGGCCAGCACGGTATAGATATCCTCGACCTCTTCGGGGTCGACGACAGGACGCATGCCAATGGCATCGGCGTTCTTGGTGGGGACCATCACAGTCATGCCGTTCTCTAGAATCTTGAGCACGTAGAACATCTGGCTGGTGCCAGCAAACTCCCGTGTCTCGACTCCTTCAATTACACCGACACCGTGGCCGGGATAGACGGCCATATCGCCCATTTTGAATGACATCAAGTACCCTCACGTTGTTGCCCGAAGCAATAGGCTTCGCCCCCTGGTCCAGCCTTGCGGGCGCGGTAACCTAGCACAATGCCCTTAAATCAACCAGGGTGGGCGAGCGCTTCAATTCTCTTGTATCAACACACAGACCATGATGATTCTTCTACCGGCCTGATCGCCAGGGTCATCTGGCGCCTTGCTCGGCAGAGCGTGGCAGTCGCTGTCTTTGCGGTTGCTGGCTCCCTCCTGGTCATAGCCGCCGCTGCCGTGTGTCTCCGTCCTGAAGCCTTCGCGGCAGGACCTGCTCGGGTCGGTTGGGGACTTCTGGCCTTCGTCGGCACGGTTGCCGCTGGAACCGTGCCCATTGTTGCCTTCTTCGGCGCCTATCTGGGCAGCTCGAGGTTGTCGGTGCGAGGTGAGTCGATGACGCTCTCGACTCTGGGACTGGGGCCAATGACTGTCTGGCGCGTTCTGTGGCCGCTCTGGACACTCTTTGTTCTGGTAGCGCTGCTCTTCGCGTTCGTGCTGGAGCCTCCCTCCTGGCGAGCAATACATCAGCTCAAGGGGAGTCCCCAGGCAGCGGCGGTGGCCTGGACGAGAGTCAGGGCGGGAGAAATGCGAGTGCTGCCTGATGGGGGCGGCCTCTCCCTCCGAGATGGTGTGTTGCGCTTTACTTCGGGTGATGGAGAGTGGTCAGGTAGTTCATCTGAACCTTCTCCGAGGATGGGGTCGGATGGCGGTAGTTGGCACTTTGGACCGACGAGGATTGCTCGCAGGGATGGCAGTACCTGGCAGGCTCGGAGTCTTAGCCTGCGTCCTGATCGTGCGGCGCTGGAGCGCTATCTTGAGCCACCCCGAAGTCCCTGGGCGAGAGGCTCGATCGCGCTGCTCGAGCTGTCCTGTGGGGACGGGAGAGAGGCTGAGTGTGTGCGCGCGGCGTTGGTGTTGAATCGCCGCATCACCTGGGCTGTGCTGTCGCCGATGATGGCCTTGTTGGGCTGGCTCCTCGCCTGGACTCCTGTACGCAGAGGCCGGGGCCGTGCCGGCGCCAGTTGGGCGTTGGCGCTCCCCCCCCTCGCTCTGTACAGCTCGTTGAAGCTCGGCGAAATGGGACTGGCCTGGGGGCTGCTCTCAGGCGCCTCTGCCGCCTGGTTTCCCGTCTCCGTGGCAGCGGTCATGGTCTTGTGGGCGAGGCGCCGGTCTGAGGTGCTGGGGCCATGAATCCTGGAGTGAGAATCGGCTTCCGGGTCGTCCGGCGGGCTCTCCTTTACCTTGCAGGCCTGGCCCCCCTGGTGTTGCTCCTCGATGCTCTGGATGGTGGGGCCGATCTGGGCAGCAGGACGATCAGCCTGGTCACTCTCTTGCTGCCACTGTGTCTTTCTGCGGCCAGCGCACAGGTCTTCGTTTCGTCGCGGATCGATGGTGAGTGGGACCTGGACTCCCTACACGGATTCTCGCCCCGTTCTCGTCTCATGCCGTTGCTGGTGTTGAGCACTGTCGGCGCCGCCCTGGCGCTGTTCTCGGCCGGGCAGAGCTCTCTGCTCTGGTCGGATGATGGTGGGGGTGGGCTGTGGGCCCTGCCAGCACCGGTAGATAGCGGGGCGTCTATGTGGCTTGAGGAGGGAGCCTGGACCCAGCCAGATCTCGGCTATTGGATGAGTCCTCCTGGCACGCTCTCTATCGGTGCGCTCCTGGAGCGAGTTCGTTCACCGATGCCGACGGGAGCCCGTCGAGGTGTGGACCATGCTGAGCTGCTGCGGCGCGTTGGGTGGAGCTTGTCTCTGCCACTTGCGGTGCTGCTGGGAGCTCGGGCAGGTCGACGCTGGGGCGAGCTTGCTCGGCGCAAGCCAGGAAGCCCCGTTCTTACTGGAGTAGTTGCGGCGAGTGGAACTCTGCTCTTGTGGCTGCTGGCTGTG
>CAZEIY010000161.1:0-5542 GCA_964512375.1 uncultured Rickettsiales bacterium
GGTCGTCCCCAGGTGGCACTGACCTTCGACGATGGACCTGATCCGAAGTACACGAGGGAAGTGCTGAGTGCCCTCGAAGCAGGTGGCGCGCGGGCTACCTTCTTCATGGTGGGCGAGAAGGTCAGGCTGTATCCCGACCTTGTCCGTGAGGTGTATGAGCGCGGCCATCAGGTGGCTCACCACAGCCAGAGTCACGATTGGCGGGTGATGCTCTCTCCCGCTCTAGCCACGGAGGATCTGGAAAGAGGGGACGCAGCGTTCTCTCATGTTCTGGGTCGTCGACCACGTTTTTTCCGTCCGCCCATTGGGCTGGTGACACCCGATCTGCTCGGCGCGGTGCGTGAGGCTGGAATGATCGCGCTGCTCTGGTCGGTGCGCACCTTTGATGGTCGGCCAGTCACTCCGCAGCGCCTGGTGAAGAGAGTGCTTGATGGCCTGGGACCCGGCGATGTCGTGCTCCTTCATGACGTGAGTCCTGCATCTGCTCCTGAGCAGGCACCGGCTGCCGTCGAGGCTCTGCCGGCGATCCTCGATGGCCTCGAGAGGAAGGGCATCACGGCAGTAACGGTCTCGGAGTTGCTGGGTGAGCCTGCGTATCTCGACGATCGCGACCACAGGGACCAGCGGGCGGTGCCGCGTCGCGGAGTACTGGCGAAGGCTGTGGCGGCAACTTTTGTGCTGCTCGTTCTAGCGACGGCAGCGAGTGCATTCGCGAGCCCACCGTTGTCAAAGAATGCTGGCGGGCAGGAGGCGAAGGTGAACTTCCCAGATTCGTTTGTCGCCGCTGCTGGGGTGCTCTCCGGGCACTCGACTGTGCAGGCACGCTTCACCCAGAGCAAGAGCTCACGGTTGTTTGTTGATGAGGTCGTCCAGCGGGGCCTGTTGCAGCTCCGTCGCCGAGATCGAAGGCTCTTGTGGAGCTATGACGAGGGCGCTCGCCTCTTGTTGGCGGACGGGCAGTTCTATTCTCTGAGAGCGCAGGACACCGCCGGAAGTGCACGGCGACTCCCCCCACCTGCAGCGCGGATGGCCGAGATGATGGGGGCACTGTTCTTCTTGCGACTCGATGTTCTGGTGGAGCACTTTGAGGCCTCTGATGCGGGGGAAGGCCTATTTGTCCTTCATCCGCGGCGAGGAGCCCCGAAGGCTGCGTTCCGGGTGGTTCGACTGCAGCTGGGAGGGGAGCCACTGGTCCTGCAGCAGGTGGTGCTCGAAGAGAAGGGTGGCGACGTAACCCGCATCGAGTTTGTGGACGTTCAGCTGGGTGTACAGCTGCCTGACAGTCTCTTCTTGGGGCCGGGAGAGGCCGCCGGGCGACCATGAGCTTCATTGCTGTCTGGCTCGGAGATCTCGGAATTCGAAGGCCTGTCTTCGTGCTCGCGGTACTTGGCGGACTCCTGCTGTGCAGTATCCCTGGCCTCGCTCGACTGAAGGTGGCTACTGATCTCAGTGCGTTGGTGCCCGCGGAGAGCGAGGCAGCACTGGCGCTGGCGATGGTTGCTGAGAGCCTCGAGAATTCCGAGGCTGTGTACGGGTTGCTGGAGGTCTCTTCGGGACATTCGATCGCGGATGGCGAGTTGGCCCGGCTTGGCGAACGGTTGGCCGGGGAGTTTGCGAAGTCCTCTCTCATTGCTGCCAGCCGCTGGCGGCCTGGGGACGGACTGCCGTCCAGGGACCCGCGGGCCATCTTTACGGTGATGGACGAGCAGGCGCTTGAGGACGTCGTCGCGCGTCTCGAGCCCGGCGCACTGGCCGAGAGGGCCCAGAGCTTGCGGCAGATGATGGGCGGGCCCATGGACGCGGAGGTCCAGGATTGGCTCCTTTCCGACCCGTTGCTTCTGGGTGAGATCCTCGCTGAGCATGTTGGTCGCGGCCTCAACCGGGTTGGCGGCACTGGCGATGGATTCGCCTCTGCAGATGGGCGCGCCCTGGTCATCATCATCGATCCCCTCGATGCTGCCGATGATCCCTTCCACGAAGAGCTTGCTGGTGAGCTGAGCAGGATCGGTGAGCGGGTCATGGCCGAGGCAGATCCCGACGGCCACTTTCGCTTCGGCCTCACCGGCGCACGAATCCAGGCATCGCAGATATCGCGCGCGAGTCGCTCAGAGGCGGCCCTGCTCTCGATGGTCTCCCTCGCCTTCGTGCTCTTGCTCTACCTCGGCTTCTATCGCTCCTTCACCAGCTTGTTGCTCGTCCTCGGTCTCTTGCCGGTGGCTGTTGTTGTGACCCTTGGCTGGGCTGGTTTCTTTCTCGGCGCGATCAATCCATTGGCGATGGGCTTTGTGGCGATAGTGTTCGGCCTGGGGATTGACCCCGCGATCCACTTGATCAGCAGATACCGGGCGGATCGAATTGAACGGGAGCCGGTGGAGGCTGCGCGCGCAGCGGTCCGAGCGGTGGGTCCCGCGGTGGTGCTGGCTACCCTGACCACATCATCGGCGTTGCTGCTGCTGGCTGTTCTAGACCCGGTTCAGGGACAGGTGGGCCTCCTTGCGGGCCTGGCCGTGGCCAGCAACGCTCTCGTCATGTTGATGGGACTACCCGCTCTCTGGGTTCTACTCGGAGCACGACTCAGTCCCGATCCGGGCCTGGGCATCGCCACTTCTCGGAGGCTTGCAGGATGGCTGAGACGCAACAGCACCGGGGTGTTGGTGCTCGCTCTTGCCTTCGGCACCGCCCTGGCAGCGCTATCCGTACCACCTGTCTACCAGGCGACTTTGCGAGGCTTCCAGCCAGTGGGACTGGACTCAGTGCGCGTTCAGAGGGCCCTGGAAGAGCACTTCGGAGAGGAGAACGGTGAGCTGTTCGTGCTCTGTCGTGGTTCGGATCAGCAAGCGGTGCTCGAGGCAAATGACCGCTGGGCAGTGCGTCTTGCGGAGCTAAGGGAGGAGGGCCGGATCGCTGGTTATGACAGCCTCGCGGTGCTGCGCCCCGCGGAGGCAACAGCGAAGGCACGATACGAGCGGCTGAGGTCTCGAGTCGATCTGGGCGCGTCGGTGCGATCGTTTCGTGACGCGCTGTCGGCGGTGGGCTTCGCTCCGAGCGCCTTCGCGTCTGCGCTCAGTGATCTGGAGTCCCCGCCAGCGCCGCTGGCCCTGGATGTGGATTGGATGCACTGGCTTGAGCAGCGCTACATGAATCGAGTCGACGGGGAGTTTCGGGTGCTGACACGGGTCTTTCCCAGCGACGACCTGCTCTCCACCGCGGAACTCCTGGAGCTTGAGGTCCCTGACCCCGTGGTGGGCGTAAGCGCCCGGATCACGGGAGTAGATCTGGTGGAGCGCGATGCCACGCAGCTACTTGAGCACCGTCTTCCTGGGCTCCTGCTCCTCGTATCTCTGGGTTTGCTTATCGTCCTGATCGGCGCCTACCGCGCCCCCGTGTTGGTCCTGGCGGCCTTCCTCCCCCTATTCATGGCCTTGATCGTGTTCGTGCTTGCCCACTGCGCGCTGGGTGCGGTGATCACTCCCTTCACGATCGCGGGACTCCTTTTGCTGGTGGGCATCGGGGTGGACGATCACCTCTTTATGCTCGCGCACTACCTCTCCGATGGTGGTCGTCGCAGCCTCGAGGAGACGATTGCCGGAGCAGGCAGAGCAATCCTGGTGACCACCATCACCTCGCTGGCCGCCTTCGGCGTATTGGCCTTCTCCCAGTTCGAGCCGCTCGCTCGTTTCGGGCGCTCGGCGGGCCTCGCCCTTGCCCTTGCCTTCGTCGCCTCGGTGGTGCTGCTTCCAGCGCTCCTCGCCCGGTGCGACAACGGTGGATCGGAGCCCAGGTAGAGCATGAGAAAGGGCCCGCTGCTCTCCTGACATCGGCCCTTGATGCTTTCGCAGCGAGAGCTTTTCGGGTATACCCAGCCTGCCCGTGGGTAAGCTGCCCAGGGGCGGCGGTAGGAGCGCTGTCTGATGGCTGAAGTAACACCTGATGAGATTCGAGAGCTCCTGTTGGATGCGCTGAATCTCAGTGAGCAGTACGACCCCCACGAGATTGCCCTGGATGGGCAGCTCTTTGGTGATGATGGGCTTGGACTGGACAGCCTGGACGCTCTTCAACTTGCGGTTGCTCTGGAGGAACGCTTCCAGGTCACCGTGAACAAGGACGAAGGTCAGCAGGTGTTTCGGTCCATCGAGACCATCGCGAAGCATATCAACGCCCAATCTAGTTGATGCCCGAACCCTTCGCGGCGACGTCATCGTTGCCCATTCCTCATCGCGAACCCTTCCTGTTTCTTAGCGAGGTTCACGAGCGAAGTGCCGAGGCTGCCCTGTTCAGCTACGAGTTTCCCCGGCAGGGAGACAGCTTCTCGCTGCGCATGTTCCCGGAACTGTTGAGTGTCGAGGCGATGGCTCAGGCGGCCGCTGCTTTTCATGGACTCGGCAAGGATACAGGCGCATCCGAGCACGGACTTCTCGCTTCAGTGGACCGGGTCCGCTTCAGTGGCCAGGCGCGGCCGGGTGATCGTCTCACGATCAAGATTCGACGCAAGAAGGTCTTCGGTGAGCTGGTGATGCTGGATGGGGAGGTCTGGGTACATCACAGGATGATCGCGCAGGGAGATATTGTCGTTCACAGGGGAGAGACGGAATGAGTCGTGACTGCTCTGTGGTTGTCACGGGAATGGGAGTCTGTAGCCCTGCAGGCTTCGGGTCAGGTGCTCTGGCTACGCTCTTGCGATCGGGGGAGTGCCGGGTGGCTCCAATCACTCGCTTCGACGTCAGCGGCTACCGCTCCACTGTTGCCGCCGAGGTCCCCGCTGAGGCAGAGAGCGAGGCGGTTCGGGCGGGTCGGTCGGTCGGTCTGCAGGTGACTCCTCGTTATGGGCGGGCCGCTCTATATGGACTGGGAGCGCTCGCTGAGGCTCTCCAGTCGGCGGGACTGGCTGGTGAGGACTTCTCAGAACCCTCCCTTGGGCTCGTCTTCGGTGGTTCCACCGCCGGCACGCTCGAGGCTGAAGGGCCGCTGCTGAGTAACTCCGACGACGGCAGCTACTTCGACCGGGTTCCTGCAGACCGCTTTCTGCTCAGTCCCGTTGGGAGCACGGCGTCGATCCTGGCCCATGTCCTCGGGGTGACGGGCCCGGTCAGCACGGTGAGCACCGCCTGCAGTTCTGCCGCAAATGCACTGGGTACGGCGATGTTCTGGCTGCGATCCGGGCGCTGCACTCGGGTGATTGCAGGGGGCTCGGATGCTCTCTGCCGCCTGACCCATGCCGGCTTCAACAGTCTCTCTCTGGTCGATCCCAGGCGCCCGCTTCCCTTTGATGCGCGCCGTGCGGGCATGTCCATCGGTGAGGGTGCTGCTTTCTTTGTGCTCGAGGACTCTCGGCGTGCTCGAGCTCGTGGCGCTCGTCCGCTTGCTCAGTTGTCAGGTTTTGGGGCCATCAGCGAGGCTCATCACCTGGTGCAGCCACGCGTCGATGGCGCGGGGGCAGCGGCGGCTATGCGTCTTGCTTTGCTCGATGCTGGAGTCGAGCCGGAGCGGGTGGACTACATCAACGCTCACGCCACGGCGACGCCGCTCGGGGACGCGACGGAGG
>CAZEIY010000161.1:5552-8611 GCA_964512375.1 uncultured Rickettsiales bacterium
GCGAGCGGGACTGCGGCAAGAGCAGATCGGCGTCATCAACGCTCACGGAACCGCGACGCCACATAATGATCTGGCCGAGGCGCGCGCTGTGGCCTCCCTCTTTCGAGGCAGGGCCGCCGACTTGCCGGTCAGCTCGACCAAGAGTCAGATCGGACACTTGCTGGGGGCATCAGCTGCGGTTGAGCTTGCCACCTGCGTCCTCGCCCTACAGCATGGCTTCCTTCCGCCGACATCGGGCTGGAAAGAGAGGGACCCTGAGATCCCTCTCGAGGATTTTGTCCCGGGACGGGCCCGTGATCAGCAACCCGAAGTGGTTCTCTCCAATTCCTTTGCCTTCGGCGGCAACGACGCCAGCTTGTGTGTGGAGCGAGTGTGACGGCACCACAGGTCACAGCGGTGGGAATGCTGAGTCCACTGGGTCTGGGCAGAGAAGACTTCGCCGAGGCCTGGAGGCAGGGGCGGAGCGCGGCAACTCCCCTTCGGACCGAGACTTCTCCCGAGGGGCCTGACGCAGGCCCAGTCGCTCGCTTACCTCGATTCCGGGCAAGGGACTTCCTGTCGGGCGCCGGTTCGCTGCTTCGACGCATGGATCGGCTCTCCCAGCTGATCTGTGTGTCCTCGTCGTTGGCTTGTGTCGATGCTGGGCTGAGTGAGGAGCGGGCAGAAATGGCTCTGGGCGTGGGTACGGATCTCGGCACCCTGGATGAGACCTGGCGATTCCTGGCGCGGCTCCGGGATAAGGGCCCAGCGCTGGTCAATCCGATGAGCTTCCCTAACCTGGTTCCTAATGCCGGTGCGGGCTATGCCAGCATACTTCTGGGGTTGCGCGGGCCTTCACAGACCTTCTGTCAGCATGAGATCTGTGGCGAGGAGGCAGTGGGCTGGGCGGCTGACGGGATACGCGCCGGAAGGTATAGGGCGGCCCTTGCTGGTGGAGCCGACGAGCTCGGCGAGGCTCGACTTCGTTCCCTTGGTGCGGCTCGGTGCCTATCGTCGGGCTCCGTTCCCGGCGAGGGTGCGGCGATGGTCGTCCTGGAGGATGCAGAGCGGGTCGCGGAGCGCGGCGGGCTAGCCCTGGCAGAGCATCTCGGCACCTGGACTGGTCGCTCACCGGTACGTTCTCCCCTTGCTATGGGGCCTGGCTCGGAGGTCCTCAGCAGTTTGCTCGGCCATGCCCTGAGCACCTCGGGGGTTGAGCCCTCGGCTGTGGGCGTTGCCCTGCTCTCTGCCCCCGACGATGACGTCCTTGCGGGTGCCGTGACCGCCAGCCTGGGCTATAAGGTTCCATTCACGGACCATCACCGACGTGCTGGAGTGCATCCGGCTGATGGGGCCTTCCGCATTGCTCTTTCGTCCCTGCTACTGGCGGACGCTACCTTACCGGTCAATGCTGAGGGCGATGTTCGCGCTGGTCCTGTGGCCATGGTGGTGTCGCAGGGTAGGGGTGGCATGCTTGCCGTGACTTTGCTGGGAGAGACGTCCTGATGACACGAGTGCGCCTTCCTGACACGCCAGTGCCCCAGCCAGAGCGGGACTCGCAGAGTCTTGATGGGCAGGTCCAGGAGTTGATCGGTCTGTTGCAGTCTCGCAACGATGCCCAATCAGTCATCGCCCGGGCTGAAGCTCTGGGCCACCGCTGTCCAGAGGTGCTGGTGGTTGATCAGGGTAGCAGCGAGGCCTGTGTCTCCAGCCTTGAGGCTGCGGGGCTGCGGGTTCTTCGCCTTCCCGCCAGTCAGGGTGAAGGCGCTGCGCTCAGGGCGGGTATGCAGCTGGCTCGTGAGCTCGGCTACATCGGCGCTCTGCTTCCTGGGCCCGATCTTCTCTCTTCAGAGGATGTCGATGTTCTGGCTCTCGCTCACGTTCGCGCGCCTGAGGCGATGTTTATGGCAGTGGGACCGGGTGAGGCGATAGCCGGTCAGGAATGGGTTGAGGCTGCGATGCTGGCTGAAGGTTTGGAGCCGCCGGTTCTGTCAGACTTTCAGCCGCCTCGAGCAGACGGTCTGATTGGTCGGGTCGAGCGCAACTTTGAGAAGTTGGTCGAGACCTGCTTTTCGCACCCCTGGGGTAGCCCTAGGGTCTTGCCGCTGCAGGCGATGCTGCGTCGGGACTTGCAGTGCACGGGCCCTGAGTTCCATATGGAGTGCTTGTTCCTGGCCGTCCTGGCTGGAGTTCCGACGATCGAGGTGGAGCTCAGTGTTGCTCCTCAGCGTCGGGTACTGGGTTGTCGCCGGACTGGCGCCTGGTTGCTGGGGCGCATCCTCACCTTGCGGGCCCGCAAGCGCATCGCAGAGGGTATGGGGATGGGCGGTGGCTATGCGCCGCCGACCAGCTCGCCGTTATCGATTCTGCTCGCCGCCGGACTGAGCTTTGTGGCGGCTGTGCCTGCTTCGGGCTGTGCCCGCAATCAGCAGTTGGTCTCCCCCGAACTATCTTGCGAGCAGCAGTGGCCGCGTGAGTCCTGGCCAGCAGCTGGAGACGCGCAGCTGGCATGGGAGCAGGAACAACAAGCGCGGGCTGAGCGTGGGGACCTTTGGATGGCGCAGTCAGTGACCCTCGATGATCCTGGCCCAGCTCCCCCGCAGAGACTTCAAGGAGCCCTCATCCTGGGTGGTAGCTCGCGCTTCCGCCTGCGCTTGGTGGCACCGATGGGGGCTGCGGTGCTGGACTTCGTACGAGTTGGCGCTGATTGGCAGCTGATCGTGCCCTCTATGAAGCTGAACCGAAGGGGCCAGGGGCCGCTGCCGAGCCACGTTGAGAACGACAACGGCAAGAAGCTGCCGCTTCGTCTCGATATTCTGGCGACGGTCTTGCAAGGCACGGGTAGCGGGACCTCCGTCGCGTGGAAGCGCGGGAGCTGTGGGGTGCTTGAGGAGTTCGGCTCGCAGGGGGTATTGCTCCGTCGCCTGGTCTGGAGCCCTGGCGAGCGGGTCGAGTTGGTGCGCGAGGAGTTTATTGAGGCTGGCGAGGTGCTCCTCGCTGCGAGCTATGCTGACTATCGTGCAGTCAGTGAAGGAGTCTCGTGGCCGCATCGTCTCGAACTGGTAGACCCTCGCGCGGGT
>CAZEIY010000162.1:0-8596 GCA_964512375.1 uncultured Rickettsiales bacterium
GGCGGCTACAAAGCCCCAGGCGACGGTCGCCGAGCCCAAAGTGGCGGCTACAAAGTCCCAGGCGACGGTCGCCGAGCCCAAAGTGGCGGCTACAAAGCCCCAGGCGACGGTCGCCGAGCCCAAAGTGGCGGTTATAGAGCCCAGGGAGATGGTCACAAGCCCCCCGAAAGAAGAGCTCGACGCAGCCGCTGAACCGGGTCTGATCACCGTGAGCTCATATCCCTGGTCCGAAGTGTGGATCGATGGACAACGAGCCGGTGACATTCCACTGAACGAGCACTCACTGCCCGCAGGAGTGCACACGATCCGCCTCGTCTTCCCGACTGCTGGCAATCGAGAGCTCACCGAGAAGATCGAGGTTCGAGCCGGCAAGCACCTCAAGATCGTTCGCAAGCTGGACCTCGCCGCCCCTCAGTCCGACGACTGAGAAGCCCACCCGGGAACGAAGATGAGAATGATCGCTACAATGGCGCAAACTGCAGGTGAGAGGATAGGTCACTAAATGGGGGCAGGGTCTGGCGACAAGAAGGCCAATGACGTTGCAGCAGCGCTCGCACCGAGTGCAGACGCCACTGCAACTCAAGGGGCTGAGCCCATCCCTGATGACACCATTGAATCTGGTGACCCAGTCCTAAGCCCTCAGCCCACTCGGCGCTCTATCAGAACACAGAACCTCGCAGATGAGGAGGAGATCGCCACCGACAGCGGTAATCTGAACTCCACCCTACGCGACCTCGAGGCTATCGTTGATGAGCTCACCAACACAGGTGAACGCTACGAGACGAGCAGCGAGTTGGGTCATGGCGCTATGGGCGTCGTCAAGTTGGTGTTGGATCGTGACCTGCAGCGGGAGGTGGCCCTCAAGACGCTGCTTCCTGAAGAGGCCAAACGGCCAGGGTCACGTGCCCGTCTCCTACGGGAGGCCCGCCTCGCTGGAGGACTTGAGCACCCCAACATCGTGCCGGTCTACGAATTGGGCCTCCTCGAAGACAAGCAGCCCTTCTTCACGATGCGCCGACTGCAGGGACACACCCTCGACGACATCCTGCGACGTCATGCGGATTCGAAGGACAACAACGCCCCAGAGGGCTACGGCCGCGTTCGCCTGCTGACCATCTTCATCCAGGTCTGCATGGCCGTCGAGTTTGCCCACTCTCGCGGCATCGTCCACCGCGACGTCAAGCCCGCCAACATTATGCTCGGTGACTTCGGCGAGGTGCAGTTGCTCGACTGGGGCATCGCTCGTATGACCGACGAGGCGGAGCCCGATGAGGATGACGGGCTCTCGCTTACCGGCACGCCCGGCTACATGGCACCTGAACAGATCCTCGGTGGCTCTGCTCCCTCCCCAACGGTTTCGGATGTCTACTCACTCGGAGCCGTTCTATACGAACTGCTAACTCTTCATCGTCCCTTCGAGCACTCCGACCCCGAAGAGGTCATGGTGATGTCCTGCGCAGACGATCCCAGTCCGCCGTCGCTGCGTGCTCCCCAGCGCTTCATACCTACTGAGCTCGACGAGATCTGCCTTGCTGCACTCCACCGAGATCCGGCTGCCCGCACCGTTTCCGCACGTGCGCTCGCTCGGCAAATCGAGGGCTTCATGGAAGGAGTTCGTGAGAAAGAACGCCTGATTCGAGAGGCGGCAGAGAAGGTGCTCGAAGGCCAGTCGCTGACCGCTCGCTACGAGGCCATGAGACAGGAGCTTGCTTACACACTCAAGCAATCCCGCGAGATCCGAGGACAGATCAGACCCTGGTCCAATGTCGAAAACAAGCGGCCCATGTGGGAGCTCCAAGACCGCGCGCGCAACTTGCGCGACGAAGTCGCTGATGCGTTCACTGAGGCGACCAAGTCCTTCGCCGGAGCTCTTGATCGAATGCCCGACCACAAGCAGGCACGCGAGGGGCTCGCACACCTGTGGTGGTCTCGGTTCGTAGACGATGAGCGCTCTGAGGACTCCATCAGCGCTCGCCAGAGCCGCGGAATGGTCGAATCATTCGATGATGGTGACTTTGCCGACCGGCTTCGTGGTGATGGGCGCCTGACGCTCCTGACCGATCCCGCCGACGCCGAGGTCTGGCTCTATAGCTACGAGGAACAGGACCGGCGCCTACAACCAACCAAAGAGCGCTTTCTGGGGCACAGCCCACTCCGGGGAGTCCCCATCCCCATGGGCAGCCACGTGCTGGTGCTGCGCGACGAGTTCCTGCCCGAAGTACGCTACCCGGTCTCGATCCGCCGACTTCAGCATCACGAGGGATATGTCCGATTCTACAAAGAGCCTGAGATAGGCAAGTCTTTTGTCTACATACCAGGAGGCCCATTCCTGGCTCGTGGCGGAACCACTGAATATGGAGATACTGAACAAACGAGAGAAGTTATCCTTCCAGACTTTGCTATTGGCCGATTTCCCGTCACATTTCGTGAGTACTTAGATTTTATCAACGATCTGGACAAGAAGAGCTCCGAAGAATGCCAGGCAAGGATGCCGCGAACAGCGCTCGAAGGCATGTTCTGCGAACGCAATGAGGAGGGTCTCTGGCGACCCATTCGGGACATCGTCTTCGAAGGCAAGATTCGCGAGATCTACCCCGACCCGGACGCCATCCTGGACCTTCCGGTAGTGGGAGTTTCCTGGGGCGATGTAACGGCCTGGTGTGAATGGGCGAGCACTCGACTAGAGGTCGAACTCCGACTACCCACGGAGAACGAGTGGGAGAAGGCTGCCCGCGGTGTCGATGGCCGACGCTTTCCCTGGGGTAACGTCTACGATGCTACGTTCGCCAACTGGTCCGGATCGCGCCCCATGTTCAGCCAACTTGAGCCCATCGGTACATATCCCTACGACGAGAGCGTCTACGGCGTACGAGACATGTGTGGTGGAGCTTCGAATTGGTGCGCCAACTGGTTCAAGCGAGAGCAGAACACCCGTCCCCAGCGAGGTAACAACTGGTCGACTGCCAATGCTCGGAGCATGGCGGAACGGAACGGGTCATTCCCTCGTACGTGCAGTGGAATGACAGGCTTTCGGGTCGCACGGTCGCTCAAGAGATAGTCGGCGCGCGATGTCCGGAAGACCAGGGCGAACGCCCTGGACGAATCTGATCCTCAGCGAAGCTGCCTCTTCTCGTGCATCACCTTCTCAATAACGGCGATCAGTTGCTCACCACGGAACGGCTTGGGGAGTAGAGCGTCAATCTTGTGCTCAGCCAGCCGGTCGGGATCGATGTCGGCGGCCCAGCCAGTCATCAAGACAATAGGAGTCCGCGGCTGGAGTTCGTGGATCTTCTCGCTCACTTCCCAACCGGAGATGTCTGGCATGCCGAGATCCGTGAGCACGACGGAGTACTTACTAGCCTGTGCGTGGGCAAGACCATCCTTCGAGCTGAATGCCGAATCGACCGAGTAGCCCCTGCTCTCAAGAATCGTCTCGACCACCTGAACCAACTCAGTCTGATCGTCGATCAAAAGGACGCTGCGACCACCTCGGGTCTTGGGTTGAAGACGCTCAGTGACCGTAACCTCTTGATGACGCGCACTCACTTCTGGCCGCGGCAGAGGAGCGTCCACCGCCGGGACGCCGGTACCCTGTGGGAAATAGAGATGGAAGCTCGACCCCAAGCCTGGCGACGAGTTGATCTCCACCCGACCGTTGTGACGCGCCATCGTGTTCTGAACCAGGAGCAAACCCAGGCCCATGGAGCGATCAGCGCGGGTCGTAAAGAATGCATCGGTCAACTGCAGCAGACTTGGCTCGTGAATGCCCTCGCCGGTATCGCGAACAGTAATGAGGATCTCGCCCGACTCGACAAGTTGAGTCGAAATGTCCAGTTCGCCGCCTGACGGCATCGCCTCGAACGCATTGAACATCAAGGCCACCAGAGCCGCTCTGATATCCGCCGCGATTCCGTCGATCGGCGGTGGAGAGCCAGGCTCCCAGTTGATCTTGTAGCGCACGCCTTCGGCCTCAGCCTCGTCCTGCCAGCGGGCCCGAGTCAGGTCAATGACATCCTCGACCAGGGCGTTGACATAGAGCGGCTCTAAACCGCTAGAAGTCTGCCAGCCTGCCCCCATCTGGCGGATGTGGGTGACCTTGCTGCTTCCGCGGTGCACAGCAGAGTTGATTCGTCGGAGAGCCTGCAGAGCCAGAGGACTATTGCGCGACTCCTTGAGGGCTAGTTCCGTGTTGGACTGGATCACTGCCAACAGGTTGTTGAGGTCGTGAGCAATACCTGAAGCCAGGCGCGAGACAACGTTATTTCGCTCCATGGCCTCAAGGCGCTGTTCCATCTTCCGCCGCGCAGTGACGTCCCGGATGACTCCGTGCAGAGCCTCAGCACCATCAAGCATCATGGTGTGGGTATGGACTTCGATCGGGAAGGTGGTGCCATCAGTGCGCCTGGCCAGGTACGAAGCGGAGCCCTTGAGAGAGCCGCGCAAACGGAGGCTGATGTTGCGCCTGCTGCGCTCGTACTCGCTCGGGTGGAGGATGTCCTCGAGGCCAAGACTCTGCTCAGCGCCAGCGTCCATGCCGAACATTCCAAATGCAGCAGCGTTGAGGAAGGCAAACTTCCCTGAGGTCAACAGAACGAAGTGGCCGTCTGGTGAATTCTCAACCAGAAAGCGAAAGAAACCTTTGTCTGTCGACGAGCCAGACACGTCAGAGTTCACCCTTCCCCATCCCCCGAATCCTCTAATACCCCATGGGCTTCGGCTTGAAAAGGCACCCTCAGCAGTCTAGTCTGCCGCTCTCGCTCGCCCCCACAGCGCTCGCTTGTTGGCGAGCCAGCACATGCCTTCATCGAAGTCCCCGATGCTCTCTTATCCTAACAGCGCATCCATCTACGAAGTTGGTCCCCGGGATGGCCTGCAGAATGAGCCTACGCCCATTCCCACAGCCGCAAAGATCGAGCTGATCAACAGGCTGTCTCGAGCTGGACTGACCTATATCGAGGCCTCTTCGTTCGTCGATCCTCGCTGGATTCCTCAGCTCAGCGACGCTGAGCAGGTGTTCGCTGGCATCGAGCGGCGTGAAGGAACCCGCTATGCCGCGCTGGTTCCCAATATGCGTGGGCTCTCCAGGGCGAAAGAGAGTGGTCTCGAGTCGATCGCTGTGTTCGTATCTGCATCGCAGACGCACAACAGCAAGAACCTCAATAGGACGATCGACGAGAGCCTGGACAACATTGCGCAGGTGATGAGCGACCTGACCGACTCAGGCACCTGGGTGCGAGGCTACATCTCCATGGTCTTTGGCTGTCCCTACGAAGGAGACATCGCAACGGCCGACGTAGTTCGAGTAGCGCAACGCCTGGTAGAGCTCGGCATCGACCAGATCTCTCTGGGGGACACGGTCGGTTATGCGAATCCTCGCCAGGTGAGTGAACGAATGGCTGCGATCGGTTCTGAAATCGACATCGCCACCGTGGCGCTGCACTTCCACGACACCCGCGGCACCGCCCTCGCCAACATTGTCGCCGGTCTCGACGCTGGTGTACGAGTGTTTGATTCGGCGGTCGCCGGCCTCGGTGGCTGCCCCTATGCGCCGGGTGCTGCCGGCAACGTTGCTACCGAGGATCTCGTGCAGATGTTCGAGGGAATGGGTGTCCACACAGGCGTCGACCTGCAGGCACTGCTCGACGCCGCACTGTTCATGGAAGAGCACCTCGGCAAGAAGCTCCCTGGACGCTATCTGCGCGCTTCACGTCACCACTCCAGGGGTTGAGTCAGTCATGTCCGAGATTCTCACTGTCGAAAAGCAAGACCACTTCGAGCTCTGGACTCTCAATCGTCCAGAGTCCCTGAATGCCTTCAACAAGGCTCTACTCGTCGCCCTGGGCACAGAACTGGACCGCATCTCCCAGGACTTCTCGGTGCGCTGCGTGATTCTAGCTGGCGCTGGAGGACGAGCGTTCTCTGCGGGTGCCGACCTGAAAGAGCGCAAATCGATGCCCGCCGCAGACGTTCCAGCCTTTGTGAATCTGATTGGCGGCACATTCCAACGCATCGCTGAGTGTGAAGTGCCCTTCATCGCTGCCATCGACGGTTTCGCCTTTGGTGGTGGCCTCGAGGTCGCGCTTGCCTGTGACATCCGATCGGTCGGGCCCGCCGCCAAGATGGGGCTGACCGAGACACGCCTGGCTATCGTTCCAGGTGCCGGAGGGACACAGCGACTACCGCGCCTGATCGGTGTTGGAAGAGCAAAAGAAATGATCCTGAGTGGGCGACGTATCGACGCAGACGAAGCAATACGAATTGGCCTCGCTGAGCTCGATGGCCGTACGTCAGATGCCATGACTGCTGCACTGCAGTGCGCCCGCGACATTTCCTCATGTGGACCCATCGCGGTTCGGGCCGCCAACGCCGCTATCGAAGGCGCGCTAGGTCAACCGCTCAACGAGGGCCTGCGCCATGAACGACGATGCTACGACCGCACTCTGGACACCAGCGATCGCTTAGAAGCGCTCACCGCATTTGCAGAGAAACGGCCCCCCGTCTTCAAGGGACAGTGAGCATCAGTCAGCTCGAGTTGGGAAGCCCCGCTCGAGATAGTTGAGGGCATCCAGGCCCAGCTGACAGAGGTCGTCCGTACAGTCCCGATCAAACCAGAAAGTCATCGTCGACCGGACAACGCCCATAATCGCTCCGGCCAACACCTGCGCCCAGAGATCGCTCTCGGGGCTGTTGCCAGCCCGCGCAGAGAATGCGTTAGCAATGGCCTTCTGCCAGTCCTGATCGATCTCCCTCTCTCGACTGAGTAACTCCAGGGAAGAGTGAATCACGGACTGTTGACTGCGTAGCCGCTCATTGTTCTTGTTGTATTCGGCTCCGAAGAAACGGGTGGCGAGCCGCAAGCTATCGAAGGGATTCTCTACATCCTGGTTGGCCTCAAGAAAGGCGACAAAAACGGCGAGTCGATCGTCACGGTTCGGAAAAACCAGTGACTCCTTGTCACCAAAGTAGCGAAAGAACGTGCGCTTACTGATCAGAGCCTCGCCGCAGATCTGCTCAATGGTCGTCGCATCGAAGCCATTCTCATGGAACAGCCGATGCGCGATCTCGAGCACATTCGCGCGCGCAGCAGCCTTCTTCCGCTCACGAAGGCCTGGCTGACTGAGTTGCTCAGACGTAGACATTCCGTATCCAGTAACTCACAAACAAGAGATAAATCGTTATACCGCTGGCCCTTCAGGAACAGACAGAGTATACCAGCGCAACTTTGTGCCACTCGGTAGCACTTGCCCCTAAGTGCCTACGCCAAAAACACGAGGACTGCAAGCGATGTCTTCTCTGCTCAACTCTCATGGCTGCTGGCAAAGCGCGAGCGCGAGCCCCGCTTTCGACTGTAGCGACATTGCCCTCGTCACCGAGCGCGTTCGAGAGCACGCCTTTCTCGTACAGGACCCGACAACCTCCGCCCTTGGTGTCGCGCTCGGCGGCGAGACAGTCTCTGCAGAGCAGACCAATGGCGTACCGAACTGGCCTCTGCTTGCGGTGCTGCCTCCCTTGTATCCCGAATGGCTTGGGGATCGGAGCTTCGGCGAACAACATGGCGTGCGCTTCCCTTATGTCTCGGGCGCCATGGCGAATGGCATCGCCACCACCGACATTGTCATCGCTATGGCTCGGGCGGGATTTCTCGGTTTCTTCGGAGCCGCCGGTCTTTCCAGGGGCCGCGTAGAGAATGCCGTCGCGCTTCTCAAGACAGAACTCGGCGAGGACCTTCCCTGGGGCTGCAACCTGATCAACTCGCCAGCGGAGCCCGCCCTCGAAGAGGCGGTAGCCGACCTCTACATACGAGAAGGCGTGAAGCGGGTATCTGCCGCCGCCTACATGGCGCTGACCCCCTCTATCGTACGTTTCGCTCTCAGCGGCATCCGAGAGGACGAGAACGGCCAGATCCATCGCTCCCGCTTCGTCTTCGCCAAGATCTCCAGGCCCGAAGTAGCGCGGCGCTTCCTGGAGCCCGCCCCCAGGGAGATCACTGACCAACTGGTCGCCCGCGGCCTGCTCACGGCCGAGGAGGCGCGACTGGGCGCACTGGTGCCCGTCGCCGAGGACCTTATTGTCGAGTCCGATTCAGGGGGTCACACCGACAACCGCACTCTGGGAACGCTATTCCCGAACATTCTCTCACTGCGCGACGAGATCGCAGCTGAACAGGGCTACAGCCGACCCATTCGCTGCGGTGCAGCGGGCGGTATTGGTACCCCTACGGCCGTTGCTGCAGCGTTCTCACTGGGTGCAGCCTTTGTGCTGACCGGCTCGGTCAACCAGAGCTGCTACGAGTCGGGTCTCGACGCCGAGGGCCGCCGTATGCTCGCCGAAGCCGACATCGCCGACGTGATCATGGCGCCTGCAGCTGACATGTTCGAGATGGGTGTCGAGGTCCAGGTTCTGCGCCGAGGCACTATGTTTGCCGTGCGTGCGCGAAAGCTCTACGAACTCTACCGCGGCTATCCCTCACTCGAAGCCATCCCCCAGGAAGAACGCGCTCGAGTCGAGAAGCAGATCCTCAGGGCCAGCTTTGAAGACGCCTGGACCAGTACACGCGAATTCTGGCTCGGTCGGGATGCCGCAGAGGTGCAACGCG
>CAZEIY010000163.1:0-8587 GCA_964512375.1 uncultured Rickettsiales bacterium
GCTCGCCGTGGTCAGCCTCGGGACAGCCTCAAGCGTTGCGATTGCATCCAATGTGCCGCGGGCGAGCAGCAGCTACCGGTGGTTGACCATCGCAGCCGCTGAGCGAGAGTCCTGGCAGCTGGAGTACATGGTCTTTCGCGGCTTCTGGACCGTTCGTTGGTTCGCACGTGAGCTGGCTGGGGACCTCGCCGCTCGAGCCGAGCAGGAGGGCACAGCGGTCGAAGCGCTCCTCGAGCAGGAGGCGCTCGACACTCCGCCAGGAGCCGAGGGTCTCGTCGTGTGGCCGCGGTGGTCGCCAAGTTTGCAGCAACCGGGCGAGACCGGGGTTGTGGTGGGCTTGCGTGAGGTGCACCGTCGAGGCCACATCTACCGGGCCCTGCTGGAAGGCATAGCGATGGATCTGCGCCGTGGTGCCGAACTTCTAGAGAAGGTCAGCGGTGACAGGATTCGGGAGGTTAGGGTCGGGGGTGGCGGTTCGCAGTCAGATCTTGCTGTGCAGATCCTGGCCGATGTGTTGGGCTGCCCCGTGCGTCGACCACAGTCAGTCGAGCTGTCCGCTCGCGGGGCCGCGCTCGTCGCGGCGGTAGGAGCCGGTCTGCATGCCTCCATGGATGATGCGGTCATCGCCATGGTCCCCGAGAGTCCCCTGGTGCAGCCCGACCCGGATCGGGTGGCTCTCTACGATCGGCTCTACCGAGAAGTCTTCGAGCCGGGACTGGATGAGATGCGTGGGCTCTTTGCGGGGCTACGTCAGCTCTGAGTGGTCGGCAGGCCTGAGCGACGACGTCTCGCCAGGAGCGGCATGAACCCCGCCAGAAGGACGACCCAACCGCTCGCATCATCGCGAAGAGGACCGGTCGAGCAGTTGCAGCCATTGCGGTCACGACTCCGTCCCGAGTCATCCTCATCGTCGAAGCCGACGCCTGAATCGTCCGAACCATCACCAGAAGTGTCGTCGTCGTCAGCAGCGGCCGTGTCGTCGTCGTCGTCGTCAGCAGCGGCCGTGTCGTCATCATCACCGCTCGTATCATCATCACCGCTGGTGTCGTCATCATCACCGCTGGTGTCGTCATCGTCGCCGACCGCAGGCTCAAGGAGGATCGACGCCCAGTTGGTCAGATCGGCTTCGACAGTCTTGGACCTGCAGTTGGTCTCGTAGCCGCTGGCGCTGGCGCACACATTCCAGGTGCCTGGGGGGATTTCGTCGAAGACGTAGTATCCGGTTGAATCCATGTTGGCGGTGCCGTGGCCATCGATTGTCACGGTTGCTCCGGCGATCCCTGCGCTCGAGTCGTAGAGGTCGGTGTGGCGGACGAAGCCGACCAATTCGGTCAGGTCGACCGTGTTCACGCCCCCCATGAGGGCCATGTAGTAGGTCCAGTCCCAGCCCGGACCCGGGTCCCAGTGGCCGTTCAGATTGCAGTTAGCGTCAATCTCGGTGTGTCCGACGACATGGGTACGGTCGATGGGAAGATTCCAGTCGTTGAGGATGTCGGTCACCAGGGCTGCGGAGGCCTGGTACATGGTGTCGGGGTGGGTTGGGTCTGACGCGTAGCCTTCGTGTTCGATGCCAATGGAAAATGAGTTCCAGCAGGACACATGCCAGCCGATGTCGCGCTCATCGACGACCTGGGTGATCGCACCGGCTTCACTCACGACGTAGTGCGCTGAGACCTGTGCGCTGCAATTCCAGAACCAACTGATAGCACCGTTGGCAGAGCCTTCGATGGTGTGGACGATGACTGCATCGACATCGCCGACCGTGCGTGAGGCGTTGCTGTAGTTGCATGGCGTCAGTGACTGTGCGGCCCCTGGGTAGTCGATGCTGCGGCAGCTATTCGGCGCGGTGGCCGCAAACAGCCCCAGATAGTTGGGGTCGACGGCCACCGGTGGGATGCTGATCGGGGTGCCGTCGTCGAGTCGGTCGATGATGCCTTCGTCGAGCATGGCGAGCCAGCGGTCGATGATGGCAATCGCCGCTCCTGGCGAGAAATCCATGGCCCATGCGATGGAATCCCGCCAGGCGCCCGGGTCACTGCTCGATGCGTTGGGGCGTTGTAGGTCGAGCAATGCCGCAAATCCTCGGCAATGAGAGACGATGTCGCCCCGGACCTGATCGCTGGGTAGATCGAGGAGCTCAGCGGCTAGCTGGATGCGCTGCTGTTTGAGCTGTAGGAGTCCCGAGCGCCCCTGGGCCGAGGTCCGTGCAGGCCGATGCCTCCAGCGAGACTCGGTGTGCGCGATGACCGCCAACAACTCATGGGGAACATCGAACTCCCAGGCAGCATCCGCGAGGGCCTGCTCCACCTCATCAAAGTCGGGTTCGTCGTACAGGCTGAGGCTGTCGACCGATGCGGGCTGGGCCAGAGGGTGTGCCTGAGCTGGCGTAAGCATTGCTCCACCAGGTAGGCATAGGCCTACGATTAACATGGCGGTGCTGGCGCGATGTGCAGTTGCTTGCTGGATGCTCAAGGTGGAGATCTCCCTGGACCGAATATGACGGGAGCATGTTGGGCGATTGTTGAGGCGAAGTGAAAGTGCAGTGAAGGGTCCGTCGGGCGGTTCAGGTACTTTCTTGCACAAGCTTTACCCAGCGGGGTAGCAGCGCCGAGGCGTGGGGCGTGTCCTCGAGGGAATCCGAGACCTCGCTGGAGTTGTCAGCAGCGCTGCCTTTGTAGCGACTGCGGTACAGGTTAAAGCGGTAGATGTTCGCTTCTCGCGAGAGCTCGGGGTGAAACTGAGTGCCGTAGATGTGGGTACCGGCGAAGTGAAGGGCCTGGCAGGGCGCGCGCTCGGAGGCGGCGAGAGAGGTCAGGCCTTCAGGCAGGCGTTCGACGCGGTCTTTGTGCCCTAACTGCGCCTTGAAGGTCGGGAAGAGCGCACCGAGAAGGGGATCGTTTCGTCCTTCGGTGCTTACCGAAATGGCAAAGGTGCCGACCTCTGCGCCCTCGGGATCTCTGACCAGCTCGCCGCCCGCGGCAAGCACGAGCGCTTGGAAGCCGAAGCAGGAGGCAAACGTGGGAATGTTACGAGGAATGACCACGTCGCTGAGGAAGTCGATAAAGTTTCGGACGAAGGGCATATCGTCCAGCACCGAGTAGTCGCCAGAGCCGCCTACCAGGAGCATGTCCGTCTTTGCGAGGTCTGCGTCTTGAGGCGGCCCTCCCAGGAGATCCCAGGAGCGGATGCTGCCCGCGGGTACGCCCAGGGTCTCCTCGAAGCACTGTTTCTCGTGGGCTTGCCCAGGGTCACCCGGGTTACGAGCTTGCAGGAGTAGGAATCGCGGGGTCTGAGGCTGAGACATCGCTCTCTACTTAACTGGGTACTGCCGCTACGTCCAGTGACTCAGTCAACCGTCCAGGTGTCACCCTGTGAAAAGAGGCTCTGCAGTGAGGGCTTTGTGCCTCCGATGTTTGCCTGGGCTGCGCGAATCTGGTCGTCCAGGGCGGACTCGTAGCTCGGCCTATCGACCTGTCGGAACATGCCTACAGGAAGTGGCATTGTCCCATCCGAGACACCCATCGAGGCGATCAACTGTGCCACTCCAGGGTTTGCGTTGGCCTTGTCATAGACGAGCAGGTCACTCTCACTGTACTTCTCACCGAGTTCGACGACTTCGAGCTCGAGTCCATCGAGTCGAATCCCGAGGTTGTTCTCCTTACCGAAGACAAGGGGGGCGCCGTGGACCAGCTCGACCGTGTGGTCGCTCTTGGTCTTCTTGCCGACCTCGTGCTCGAAGGCGCCGTCATTGAAGATGATGCAGTTCTGTAGGATTTCGATGAACGATGCACCCTTGTGTGCATGGGCGGCTTTGATCATGGCCTGGTTGTGCTTGCCCCACATGTCGGCGGTGCGCCCGACGAAGGTAGCTCCGGCGCCGAGGGCCAGACTGATCGGATCAAAGGCGGGATCGATCGAGCCCAGTGGGCTTGATTTGGTTCGCTTGCCGATACCGGACGTCGGGGAGAACTGGCCCTTCGTCAGTCCATAGATCTTGTTGTTGAACAGCAGGATGGTCAGATCGATGTTGCGTCGCAGAGCATGAATCAGGTGGTTACCACCGATGGACATCATGTCGCCGTCGCCGCCCACGACCCACACGGACAGCTCGGGGTTGGCCATCTTCACTCCGGTCGCGAGCGCTGGTGCGCGACCGTGGATGCTGTGGAAACCATAGGTGTTCATGTAGTAGGGGAATCGGGCTGCACAGCCGATACCAGAGACCACCACCATGTTCTCGCGGGGGATCTGAAGATCGGCCAGAGCCGTCTGCACGTTCTTGAGGATGGCGTAGTCGCCGCAGCCCGGACACCAGCGAACTTCCTGGTCACTGACGAGATCGGAGCGGGACAGAGAAATTAGAGGTTGTTCAGTCATGGTCTCAGGCCTCTCCGTAGAGCTCAGCATCAATGGCTTCAGTCAACTCGTTCACGGTGAAGGGCAGGCCCTGCACCTTGTTGAAGCCCCTGGCATCGATCAGGTACTTGGCGCGCAGTACGAGGTCCAGTTGTCCGAGGTTCAACTCGGCCACGAGCACTTTGTCGAAGCGACGAAGGATGTCGCCCAGATCAGGCGGCAGGGGGTTCAGGTGGCGAAGGTGGATGGACGAGACATTCTTGCCAGCCTCACGAGCCTTATGCACCGCTGTGGTGATGGAGCCGTAGGTGCTGCCCCAGCCAACGACAACGAGGTCACCGCCGTCAGCATCGCCGAGCACTTCTGTTGGGGGGAGAGAGTCTGCAATCTTGGAGACTTTGTCCTGTCGCAGCGTGCACATGCGGTGGTGATTTGCGGGGTCGTAGGAGACATTGCCCGTCAGGTCGGCCTTTTCGAGGCCACCAATGCGGTGCTCAAGGCCTGGAGTGCCTGGCTTGATCCAGGGCCTGCTCAGAGTCTCGGGGTCGCGGGAGTAAGGCTCCACCTTGTCTTCGCTCTCAGTGAGAAAGTCGGCATCAATGGAGGGCAGATCGTCGGGATTGGGAATAGCCCACGGCTCGGAACCATTCGCCAGGTAGCCGTCCGTCAGAAGCAGCACCGGCGTTCGGGTAGTGACCGCAATGCGGGCCGCTTCGAACGCAGCATCGAAGCAGTCGGCCGGTGAGCGGGCTGCGATCACGGGGAGTGGGCTCTCGCCGTTACGTCCGTAAAGAGCCATGAGCAGATCAGCTTGTTCCGTTTTAGTGGGCAGACCCGTTGATGGCCCCCCACGCTGCACGTTGACCACGACCAGGGGGAGCTCGACGATCATAGCCAGTCCCAGGGCTTCGCCTTTCAGCGCCAGTCCCGGTCCTGAGGTGGTGGTGATTCCGAGCGCGCCGGCATAACTGGCACCTATCGCCGAACAGATCGCCGCTATCTCATCTTCAGCTTGCAGAGTACGTACTCCGTGGGCGCGAAGATTGCTGAGCTCGTGGAGGATGTCCGACGCTGGGGTTATGGGGTAGCTGCCGAGGAACAGCTCGAGACGTGCCCTCTCGGCGGCGGCGACCAGGCCAAGGGCAGTGGCCAGATTGCCAGTGAGGTTTCGGTAGGTGCCTGGGGCGACCTTGGCCTCGGGTACTTCGTACGTGCTGCGGAAGACCTCTGCCGTTTCAGCGTAGTAGTACCCTGTCTTGAGTGTCTTGATGTTGGCGGCAGCGACATCTGGCTTCTTGCTGAATTTGTTGTTGAGCCAGTTAACGGTGTGCTCAAGGGGCCGGCTGTAGAGGAAATAGACCATGCCCAGGGCGAAGAGGTTCTTTGCCCGGTCTTTGTCTTTTGTACGCAGCGGGGAATCTTTGAGGGCTTCGCGCGTGAGCTTGGTCATGTCGATAGTGACCACCTGCCACGAGGACAGGCTGTCATCTTCAAGGGGGTTGCTCTCGTAGCCGGCCTTATCAAGATTGCGCGAGGTGAACGACGCACTGTTGATCAGCACCAATCCTCCTTTGCGCAGGTGCCCGATGTTGGTCTTGAGCGCTGCAGGATTGAATGCCACCAGAACATCGGGACGATCTCCGGGGGTTCGAATCGCAGTGGAGCCAAACTGAAGTTGGAAGCCCGACACGCCAAAAAGGGTGCCGGCTGGGGCGCGAATCTCTGAAGGAAAGTCGGGCAGGGTCGAGATGTCGTTGCCGACCAGCGCTGAAGTCTTGGTGAATTGCGTGCCTGTGAGCTGAACTCCATCACCGGAGTCTCCAGCGAATCGAATCACTACGCTTTCAAGTTGTTCAGGGGGCTCGGGGGACGGGGAACTGAGCTGAGTGGACAAGTGGCCTCCGTTGACAGCGGTCGCGCGCGCGACTGGCTGTCCATGTATTGCGGCAACAATAGCGACGTCTAGTTCTTGTTTCTACCCTTTTCGCGCCATTTTCTTGCGGCATACAACTATCGAGCGGGTGGCAGCCTAACGAGATGGGAAACAGCCGTAGCGTCCTTCGCCGACAGCGACTGATTGGGGACCCTGAAGTGCGGTCACCAGAATACGGGAGTGTCGGTCTTTGGGCTCAAGGGTTACTGGTCCGTCGCTGGGGTCTCGTTCTGCGACGTCGGTGGGATATCCGGCATAGGTAACGAAGCGCTCATCGGGTGCGAGGAAGGGCTGCCCTGGTGACACCTGTTCGAAGAAGTGCAGTGAGACAGCAGTTTCGCGGGTCGGGATGAACGGTGCGCCTATGGGTCGGGTCGTACCGTCATGATGAAGAACCAGCCATTGGAGGTGTCCCTGGTCGAGGTCGCTCTTGCAGATGAGAAAGCCGGAGCTATCGCGCAGCCACTTGAAACAGATGAAGGCGCCCCGCCACAACGTCTTGGACTGTCCATCCAGTTCCAGCAGCTCCAGAGCCTGGAACGGGCCATGGCCTTCAGGAGCAAGTGCGACCGCAAGTTGGCCACCACGCGGCTCCCAGCGGAACGCTGCCCGCCCCGGATAGGGGAACAACTCTCGCAGGGGCTCGCCCCGGGGGTCCACCAGGGTGAGGATGTCTTCTCTCTCGCCTCGCTTTCCATAGACCAGGGCCTTGCCCTCGGGGTGCCAGGCAGGCGCGTAGAATGATCCCGCTGGGCCAACCAGCTGCGACTCCATGTTGTCGAGGGGATCGCAGAGGTGGAGCAGCGATTCGTGATCTTCGGGGTGATCGGTGCGCACAGCCAGTCGGCGCCCGCCGGGTTGCCATGACCAGAAAAGCGGCGCGCCGGAGGCAATGCGGATGTCCTCCCGGTCGCCGGCGAAGCCGACAAGATCCAGATGCATCAGCTCCTCATCCTGGTGCAGGACCATGAGGTGCTCGTCGTCCGGAGCCCACTCCAGGTGGATCGCTGTGCCCTCGTCCTGGCTCCAGGGTTCCCACACCTGCACGCCATCGCGGTGCATTACGTACACCTTGCTGCCCGGCCAGAACGCGGGGAGCTCGCTGTTCTCTTCGTCGCTGGTCTCCTCGATGCTCTCTACACCGATCTCGTCCTCTTCATCTCCGTAGACGACCAGGACCATGCCGCGACCAACAACGTCGCTGTTCTCATCGCCCGCTGCAGGGGAGTCTGCTTGGACGACCTCCCACTCGTCGTCTGCATCCTCCTCGCCCATCCACGGCTCCCACGGATACAGTTCACGGTCTTCGAGAAGCGTGGGCAGCAGTCCAAACACTGCTACCCGCTGGCCGTCGCCGCTGGGGACGGGATTGGTGAACACCAGACTGTCTTCGAGGGGGCCACAGACGCCCGGTAGTGCGGGCATGCCAGGCAATGTGGAGAAGTCGTCGATACTCCAGGTCAGTCGATGAGCACGTAGACCGTCTCCTTCGGAGATGTAGATGTGACCATCATCGCCTGAGTAGATCACCTCGACCTCGCGCGGGATGGCGGTCTCTTCGGCCGAAGGAACTGTGGTGCCTGATTCGAGGGAGCGCATAGGGGAAGTCTACACCTTTATTTGCGCCGAATCGTGCCTCTGCCCAGGTGGCTACGGGGCGGATTGACCACTGCCTGCCGGTCGACTTCATCCATCAGATGTCGCAGAAGCGATGCGATGACGCCTGCATCTTCGAGTTGTTCTCTGGGTTCTCCCGCGAGGAACGGCGCGAAGAGCACCTGGCCCGGGCTCTCGCGTCGCACAAAGCGTAGGCGCAGGGCCGGATAGGGGAAAGTGACAGCCTCTGCGACGTAGCCCTCGTCCAGCTCGCGGGCATCCCACCATTGCACCTCGAGGTCGAGCCTCGGAAGGCAGATGGGCGCGAGGGCTGGGATGATGTCGTGAGCGGGGGGCGGTTCACTGCCCCAACTCTCGATAGCGCATGCGATCAATTCGTCGTCCCAGCCTAGGATGTCCCAGGCAAGGGGCCACCAGCGCAGGGGTACATCAGCCGGCGTGCAGTTCGCGAACGGAGCCCGGGCAGCGTCCAGATTACGTTCGTCACCCGTGGCGTGGTAGGCAGCATGGAGTGCCGCGGCTGTCTCGAAGTCTACTGCGGGACCGGTCGGCAACTGGACGAGAGCCCGGTCGCGAAATCTGCTCTCGCCGGTGATCCGCCATTTGCGCAGCAGGCCAGGTACAGCAAGGGCGCCTTCCAACGTCTGAGCGCTCAGATTATTGGCGGCACCTCGGAAGGGG
>CAZEIY010000164.1:0-8573 GCA_964512375.1 uncultured Rickettsiales bacterium
GACGATGCGCTCGGTGCGTCCGGGAGCCGCTGAGGGAAAGGCATCCAGCCAGTGCTCGGGGTCACGTCTCACGGTACGAAAGCGGATCTTTCGACCGCCATGACGATCACCCACCAGGCAGGTGAGGAGCCGCGATGCCAGGCGCAGGTTGCTGGCGCCCCCTCGTCGCACCAGATCTTCGAGGAGGTCGGCGCTGCCAGAGCTACTGATCCTGCGCACAACCTGCCGTAGGGCGTGGCTGGTCATGTGCCTGCGCCGGCCAAAGCGGTGCTTACCGCGGATTCTCAGGAAGGCTGCGCCCTCGTGGTCGAACTCGAAGCGGCAGTCGCGCAGGGGGACGACCTGCTCACGCGGCCGCTCCTCTCGACTCTGTCGGCGGAGCAGATCGCGCAGGCTCTCGAGACGGAGAGGATCCCAGTCTGCCGGCAGGCAGCCTTCGCGCATCAGGTCGTGAGCCGGTATGCCCAGGGCCTGACGGTGAGGATGTTGGGAGTGTGATGGTGGGGCGGGTTGTCGGAGAGAGGAATGGTACATGGGGCCTCCTTTGTGGAAGTCCCAGTTCACCATGAGGGCGGGCCAGAGGCTGTCCCGGCTTGCCCCTCCATACGATCACCGCATTCAGGGTTGATTGGCTCGGGCGCAGGGAGCTGCGCTGCAATTCTCCAGTGTCTCGTTTCAAGAGACATAGGTACTCTCTCTTCGGCCTGAGTATTCTATGCAGTCCTCGCTATTGCCCATGGAGGTTGGACATGTTCGTTCACAAGATTCCTCTGATGTTCTTGTTTGGCATGTGCCTGGCGTGCTCTGCATGTGGCGTGGTCGGTGACATCCCAGATCCCGATGACGATGACTCGGTCAGTGATGACGATGATTCGGTCAGTGATGACGACGATTCTTCTGCTGATGACGACGATTCTTCTGGTGATGACGACGATTCTTCTGGTGACGACGACGACTCTTCTGCCGATGACGACGACTCTTCTGCCGATGACGACGACTCTTCTGCCGATGACGACGATGACTCCGCCGGTGATGACGATGACTCCGCTGAAGCGCCCCCACCCCCTGCCGATGCTGATGGGGATGGTGACACAGAGGACGTTGACTGTGACGACCTCGATCCAGCCCTGAACCTGGCCGATGTCGATGGTGATGGCGTGTCCACCTGCGCTGGCGACTGTGACGATGGCTCGACCCTGCAGGCGGTGGGACTTGCCGAGACCTGCGACGGTATCGACAACAACTGTGATGGTCAGGTCGACGAGGGCGTGCTTACCACCTTCTTTGGGGACAGTGACGCAGATGGCTACGGCGGTGGGCAGTTCGAGGCGCAGGCCTGCAGCGCCCCGCCCGGCTATGTAGGCAACAGCGACGACTGCGATGATCTTGAGGCCCTGACCTATCCCGGGGCCCCTGAGTTGTGCGATGGCGAGGACAACAACTGTGTCGATGGCATCGACGAGGGAGTCCTCCTGACCTTCTATGCCGACAGCGACGGGGACGGCTATGGGGATCCCGCCCAGACCGTGAGCGCCTGCACTGTCCCCAGTGATGCATCGGCCAACAACGATGACTGCAATGATGGCTCTCCAGCGGCTCACCCAGGTGCCGTTGAGGTCTGTGACGGCATCGACAACGACTGCGATGCCACCGTCGATGGTGTCTCAGCGGTTGATGCGGGCACCTGGTATGGCGATGTCGATGGTGACGGCTGGGGTGAGACGAGTGCTCTCACCACAGGCTGTGCTCAACCCTCGGCGACCAGTTCCCTTCCAGGAGACTGCGATGATTCGGATGGAACGATCTACCCGGGGGCCACTGAGCTCTGCGATGGCACCGACCGTAACTGTGACGGGGTGACAACGACGATTACCTGGTTCGTGGATGTCGATGGCGATGGCTATGGCGATAGCTCGACGACCCAACTGGCCTGCTTCCAGCCACCCGGCTACAGCGCGAACTCGGCGGATTGTGATGATGCTGCTCCAGGGAGTCATCCCGGCGCCCTCGAGATCTGTGACAGCGCCGACAACGACTGCGACCTGAGCATCGATGAGGATGCAGTGAACGGCTCGCTGTTCTTTGCTGATGGGGATGGCGATGGCTATGGCGCGGGTTCAGCCCTGCTCGCCTGTGCGCTGAGCCCTGGGACCGTCTCGAACTCGCTGGACTGCGATGACGGCAGTGGAGCGATCAATCCGGGCGCAGCTGAGGTCTGCGACGGTGTCGACAACGACTGCGACGGCACCAGCGATGTGGGTGCGAGTGATGCGACCACCTGGTATCTCGATGGAGATGGTGATGGGGTGGGCAGCGGGTCCATCAGCCAGACCTGCACTGCCCCCACGGGGTACGTGGCAGCGACGGGTGACTGCGACGATGGCGACGGCGCCAACACTCCGGGGGGAGCCGAGGTGTGTGACGGTGGCGACAATGACTGCCAGAACGGAGCGGATTTCGACATCGACGGTGAGATCGATGGGGATGGGGATGGAGCTCTCAGCTGTGAGGACTGCGCCGATGGTGACGATCAGCGCTATCCGGGAGCCCCGCTCGCTTGCGATGGTAGCGATGCCGACTGTGACGGCAATGTCGATAACGATGGCGATGGCGACACCTTCGCCGATGAGTCCTGTGGGGGCAGGGATTGCAATGACGGCGACCCGGGGATTTTCCCCGGAGTTGGGGACTGCGCCATCGCAACGGGTAGCAGCTGCGCGGCTCTCTTGAGTGCTGGGAATACGACCTCTGGCGTCTATGAATTGGATCTGATCGGGGGCCAGGAGAACACGTACTGCGACATGACGACTGCAGGAGGTGGCTGGACCCTCGTAGAGTGGGTTGTCAACGGCTTTCATTCCACCACCAGTGCCGTCTTGCCAGAAAGGCTGTGGAGTCGCGATACCCACGCCAAGTACTCTGACGCGGACATCCGCGCTATCGCTACCAGTGGTCAGGGGCACGCGCTGGTGACTCGTTCGGATTCCACCTACCTGCAGGAATACGGGGTCAGCGCATTTAGCAGCTTCAGTAGCACAGGCTGGACGAACCAGAGCTGGACCAGCAGAGAGAACGGTGGCGGCAGTACCACCTGCAATGGGCACTACAACAATCGCGGCTTTTCGACCTATTCTGATAGTCACGGGAACTCCTGCCCCACGGTGTATTCAGGGGGAACCAGCTACATGGTTACCTGGCACACCCACAACTACCCGGGTGGTGTTGGAGGCGAGTTCGCCGTCTACGTACGTTGAACTGAACGATCTGGGGTCATTGTTCCGATGAAGCGGGTGCACCTTCTCATTAGCGGTCGTGTACAGGGCGTCTGGTACCGAGCCAGCACGCAGCAGCAGGCGCAGCAACTGGGCCTGGTTGGTTGGGTTCGCAATCTGCACGATGGTCGGGTCGAGGCGGTCGCTGAGGGGCTACGGGTAGCACTGGACTCGCTTGTGGGTTGGGCTCATGATGGGCCGCCCGCCGCCCGAGTAGATCAGGTGACGGTGAGCTGGTCTGAGCCCAGCGGTGCCTTCGAAGGCTTCGAAGTGCGTCGCAGTGGCACTCTGGATGGATGATATGCGATCGAGAGCCACCTTCTTTCTTCTCTGCCTTGCCCTCTGCGCCTGTACTGGTGAGCCCGAACCCGAAGGCCATGACTGGGGCGAAACCCGCGTCTGGGATACACCAGCAGAGCCTCCCGCTTGTCGCCTTGACGGTGATGCGCCGCTCCTTGACGAGGTGCTCGCGCACGCTGGATTGACCCGAGAGACCTTTGAGTTCCTGGCGGAGGACTGGGACAACCGCCCGATCGTCGGTCGGCCCAACCTGGACGATCACTTCCTGCTGCCGGTCCATCCGCTGTGGCGGGATGCACCCTTGTGGGCGGGATGCAACGTCGGTGAGGTGAGCGCCCACCTCGATGGCTACAGCACTTCGCAGCATGGCCTGGCTGGCATGGTACGAGAGGCGAGCGGTTTGTTGGACCGCGCTTCGGATGATGGGCCCCTGGACCCCGCGACCTCCGGGTCTGCGGATTTTCCCGCGGCAGTTGCGGCTCTGTGCGCTCTCGCTGGCGGGTCCTGTGAAGAGGACGGCTCGATGCCCGAGGCTCTGGGATGGCACCTCGTGCCCGTCCTCGATGCTATTGCGCACGCGCTGGACACCCGCTTCAAGCGCGACGAGCGAATCGAGTGGAGCGACGGCACTCCCGAGGATGTCTACCAGCGGGGCGGGATTAACATCCTCCAGCATGTCGATGGCGGCCTTGAGGTCGGCAGCGACGACGTGCAGGACTTCTTACGCTCTCGTAGCCGCAATGAGCGGGCCTATCGTGCCGCGGCCCGCCTCCTGTTTGCCCTCGAGCATGCTGACTGGAGTGCCTTTGCAGGAGACGAGAGCCTGTCTTGGGAGCTCGAGACCGACTCCGGAGTCGTGCGTATCGGCGGCGCCGGGGATGATGTCTATGAACTGGATGTGGGCGATGATCCCGAGGACATCCTCTTCATGCTTGAGCTCGGCGGCGACGACGAATACCGCATCCCAGCGGGCTCCAACACCTCAGCTGCCAATGCGGTCTCGGTGCTCATTGATCTTGGCGGTGACGACTACTACGGCTACGACGAGCTCAACGACTTCTTCGACTTCCTGCTGCCCGCCGACGAGGAGGGGCGCTACGGTCCCAGTCTGGAGTACCCCAACGCCCGCCAGAGCCTCAGTCGCCGTGGTCGCCAGGGTGCAGGACTGTATGGCTACGGCGTGCTCTTCGATCTGGGTGCAGGCACCGACACGTATCGCTCTCTGCGCATGTCCCAGGGCTACGCGCACGTGGGCGTAGGCGTACTCCACGATGATGGCGGTGATGACAGCTACTTCTGTGAGGCTGGCTGCCAGGGTGCTGGCCAGTGGGGTGTCGGCATCCTCTCGGACGCATCGGGAGCCGACACGTACAGCTCCATTGGTTACTCGCAGGGCTTCGCCTGGGTCGGTGGCGCCGGCATGCTCCACGATGGGGGCGGCAACGACAGCTACGACTGCGCCCACGGTCACCCCGACTATGGCGGCACCCCTGGTATCTATATCTCGGCGCAGATGCCGACTACGGCGAATTCGTCTTTCTGTCAGGGAGCTGGCTTCGGTTCTCGTAATGACTCTCTCAGCGGCGGCATCGGACTGCTCCGGGATAGCTCGGGGGACGACACCTACAGCGCGGGAGTCTTTGCTCAGGGCACCGGCTACTGGCAGGGGACCGGTGTGCTCTCTGATGGAGGGGGAAGTGACGACTACGATGCCTTCTGGTACGTCCAGGGCGGCGCCGCACACTACGCTCTGGGTATCTTCCTTGATGATGGTGAGGGCGACGATCGGCTCAACCAGCAGCGTCCGCCCATCGGCGTGATGCAGGGCTCAGGGCATGACTTCAGCACCGGGGTGATGATCAACGAGGCCGGTAACGACACGTACTCCTTTTCGAGCCTGGGCATGGGCGCGAGCAACTGCAACGGCATAGGGCTGGCCGTCGATAACGGCGGTGACGATCACTACTCCAGCCCGAGCACCAGTGGATGGGGGGTGGGCAACCTCTCGGGCGAGTGCATCGACACCCGCCCCGAGTCTCGGGCCATGGGTATCATGATCGATGCCGGGGGCACCGACACCTACGATGCCCCCGATACGGTAGAGGGCGGCTTCGTGCGGCCCGCCGATGACAGCTTGTGGGGGCACCGTCAGCATGGAAGTGACTACGAACATGGCGGGGGAATCGATGGCAGCGGAGAGTCAGGAGTTCATGCAGGTGGTTGATTTCGTTCTCGGTCGCTCTATCGCACTCCTTGTATTGGGTGCGTCCTTTGTGTTGCTCGGGTCCTGTGATCTCGGCGAGGCGGAAGGCCCGCCTCCTCCCGGCAATGAACGCAAGGTGCTCGTGATTGGTATCGACGGGCTACGAGGTGACGCGGTGCCTGCGGCGGATACGCCGAACATGGACGCGCTCATGGAATCCGGGGCCTTCACGCTGTTCGCCAGCACTCAGCTGGAGGCCGCGACAGTCTCTGGACCTGGCTGGACTTCTATCCTCACCGGGGTGGATGCCGATAAGCATCTGGTGGTCGAGAACGGGGGCTACGCAGGCCGGGATGACCGCTGGCCGACGATGCTGGGCCGGGCCCACGATGCAGGGCTCCCGACGGCGACGTCGATTCACTGGATTCCCATTCAGAGCGAAATCATCGAGGACGATGTGGTCAATGAGGTCATGATTGGCACGGACCTCCAGGTCACCGACGGGATGGAGGAGGTGCTCGAGGAGGGTGACTTTGATCTTCACTTTGTGCACCTGGACGACATCGATGGCACCGGTCATAGCTCAGGTTTCGATCCCAACAATGTCGACTACCTTGAGGCTGTGCGAGTGACAGATGCCTATCTGGGCCGCCTGGTCGATGCCATCGCTGGTCGCGCGACTCGAGCTCAAGAGGATTGGCTCGTCATAGTCACTTCGGATCACGGCGGCGTCGGCACCTCTCATGGTGGTATCACCGCCGAGCATCGCGCCATTCCGTTGATCATTGCGGGTGACGGGGTCGAAGCCGGTGAATTCAGCGGCGCCGCAGACGTGCCTGGTGAGCTGGATGCGGGCTTTGTCAGCCACCTCGATGTACACCCGACGGCGATGCAGTACCTGGGAATTGAGCCCCAGGCGGACTGGGACCTTGATGGTGTCGTCAGGGGACTGATCACGCCTTGAGAGAGCTTGCTGCCGTGCAGGCAGCTATCTGGGGGGACCAGTGATGGTTGAGTCGTATTCGACGTCCTCTTTCTGGCGGCTGGGCCTACGTTCCACACTGCTCGTTCTGTTGCTGCTTGTCAGCTTCTTTGGACTTGCCTGTCGGGGCGTCGAAAGCCCGACGGATGACGATGACACCAGCGATGACGACGACACCGGGGGCGAACTCACCGTGGAGAGTCTGGGAGACGACTTCCTCTGCACTCCAGCAGGGGTCGGGCCCTTCCCCGGCGTCGCCTACAACCACGGCGGACTGGGCGATCAGATCGGCGGTGATCTCGAGGGCACCTGCAGAGGGTTGGCCGAGGCAGGTTATGTCGCCTATTCCAAGAAGCGTCGCGACACGATTCCGCTGGACGGCCACCTCGACGACGTGCGCGCCGGCGTCGATGCGCTGGTCGCCTCGCAGGGAGTGGACACCAACCGGCTGGCGATTGTCGGCTTCTCTCGTGGCGGCCTGCTCAGTCTGCAGGCTGCTCTGGAGTGGCCGTCGGAGTGGAATGCCGTAGTCCTCATGGCCCCTGCTCCCGGCAACAACTCCATGGACCTGACTCTGCAGGACGTCAGCGCCCTGGCGGCGCCTGTGCTCATCCAGGTGTCCGAGAACGACCTCTTCCAGGCCGATCACGTGCAGATCGTCGAGGACGTCAAGGCGGCCCTTGATGCGGCCGGTAAGGAATATACGTCGCACCTGTATTCGCCCTATGGAGACGATGGCCATGAGCTGTTCTGGGAGGTTCAGGACCCTTACTGGTCGGACCTGCTCGACTTCCTCGCCGAGCACCTGTGAGCGTAGGGATTACGCTCTCGGAGCCCTTTGTTCTGGGGGCAAATGGCTACGGTGAGATGATGGCGGTGAGCGCGTAGCCTCCCGCAGCATCGCTGAACGACAACTCCCAGGTCTGCGTGTCGATGGTGACGTCAAAGCAGACCCCTGTGCTGCAGCTCCGCTCGCTGATGTTGGCTGCGGGCAGCTCAGACTCTGAGGTGGCACTCAGCAGCCCAAAGATCCGCAGGTCACGGCGCACCGGAAAGTCGGGGACGAAGCGAGCCTTTGCGCGCAGCTCGGTGTTGCCGAGCCGGTTCACGAAGGTCACGGGCGGGTCGATGACAAAAGTGCCCGGTTCCAGGGAGCCCGCGACGATCAGCCCGGCGCTCTCTGCGACCTCGTGCAGCAGAGTGTGGCAGCTCGGCAGCAGCAACAACTCCGAGGGGCCGAGCACCTGGGACTCGACGTGCTGCAGGTGGAGCCGGCAGTCGTTGGGATCTGGCGCAACTTCGAGCAGGTTGCTGTGCCAGTACTCCTGCACCGCGCTGTCGGGTCGGTCGCTGCGCACCTCGAAGGAGTCGATGACCAGGAAGTGGCCGTCGGACAGGCTCAGCAAGCGGCGTTGGAAGGACTCCAGCCAGCCCAATTCGGGGTCGTCGCGGCCATAGACGGCGCTGCCGTCGAGGAGGATCACGTCGAAGCCGTCGACCTGCTGCAGGGATATCGTGCCGCTCTCGCCATCGATCTGGCTGGAGTTGGTGGAGGGCTCGTTCGGCACCTCTGCCTCGGGGATGATCAGCGTGTTGTGGCCGGTGGGGTTGTTGTCGGGGATGTAGTCCGGCGCCGACTGGTACTGGTTGTTACCGATGGTGCCGTAGCCCATGTCGGCCAGCAGCCGGTTGCCATAGGCTGTCCAGACCAGCGTCGCGAAGTCCATCTCGGTGTGCGGGCGGCTGTTGGGCACGGCGCTGGTCGCGAGGTAGGTCTGGTCGGCCTGCTCGAAGCGCAAGGTGATGTCGTCGCCGG
>CAZEIY010000165.1:0-8565 GCA_964512375.1 uncultured Rickettsiales bacterium
GCGTCACTCTCCTATGGAGGCGCGAGGTCCACCACATTGAGCTCCTCCTCTCAAGTCTGATACCGACACGTCTCGACGCAGGAGAAGATGGAGACGTCCGCCTCGTCTCAGATAGTGGAAGCACGGGACTGTTCGACTCAGCTGCCGACGGTCCTGGAACCTCTGGGCTCGCCTTCAGTCGGGGCGATCCGCGCAGCCTGGTCGGCATGGAGGGCCTCTCATGGATGACCCGCGTCACCTCGCAGCCCTTCGAAACGGAGCCCTGGGTCGAATCGGCCCGCAGGGAGGGCGGAGCCCGAGCCCGCGGAAGCGACAGCGCTCGCTTCGTCACGGCCCTGCTCTCTGTGGGTGGCACCGATACGGCCGCCTCCTCACTTCTAGACGCCCTGGTCGATGCGCTCTTGAGCCGAGATCCCGACTCTCGGCTACTGCCGCTGCTTATCGCCCTGATCGAGGCCGAGCCAGCCGCTACACCAGCGCTCAAACGACTCGCACAGCCCGAGTCGATGGTTCGCTTCGCCGCGCTCTGCGACCTGAACCCGGCCGGCTTCGAGCCTGTGATCGCCGCGTTGGGGCGTATTGAACCCAGTGGCCTCTCTGCCCTGCTCGTTAAGCTCCGGGATGGCAGCGCTCAGGCACGCTTCGCACAGCTTGCCGGTGACGCCGGCGGCAATGTCGTTCCCTTCTACCTTCAACAGCTGGACTCCGAGAACGAGCGGGAAGCTCTCAGCGCAGTAGAGGCGCTCGCCGCCCTTCCTGCAGACGTTGGGGTTCCAGGGCTCGGTAAGGCGCTCAGCTCGCCCGCCGACCGTGTCCGCTACCAGGCCCTGAGATCTCTGGGAGGGCGCTACCACCATGACCTGGCCGCTCCGATGCTCGAAGTCCTCAACGATCCACGGCGCGTCCACCGTCTCCTCGCCCTGAAAACACTTGAGCAGAGCGACGAAATCCACGTTATCCACGGTGTAGTCGACGCTGTGAAACGAGATGACTTCCTAGATCGCGACCCCGAAGAACAGGGCAAGTGGCTCGCTTGCCTGGCCGCCTTCCCTGAAGGGGAAGTCTACGAGGTTCTCGGACAACTCCTGGGACTGCGCAGCGCGATGCGAAAGTCGATCAGTACGCTGCAGCTGCAGGTGGTCGACAGACTGGCGCAGATGGAGCATCCCGTAGCGCGGAGACTCCTCAGCGAATCCAAGGGGCGATGGCACCTCGCCGGTGCGGTTCGCAAGGCAATCGCGGCAGCAATTGAAGGCGGAGGTGACCGATGAACGAGACGGTCAAACCCCTGACTCCTGTACAGATTCACAGTCCCAGAGTCATCGGAGCCCTCTACGGATTGTTCCGAAATCTCGAGATCCACGATGAATCCAATCAACTGTTCGCTCGCCTCACCGAGGAAACGCTCGCAGCAACCTCCAGCTTCGAAGCAGAAGTTGGGGAGGCCTTCACCCTGCAGATGTACGGGCAGGAGTTGGTGGTCTGCAGCAGGCTGCTCCGCCTCGACGACGCCTCCTTCGAGCGAGCCAGCAAGCTCGCGGAGCTGCTGGTCAGAGCGGGAATCGGGGCACTACTTATCAACAGCGCCACTGCGCCGGGAGATCTTCACCAGTTCTGCGCTGACCTCGCTGTATCGCTTAAAGGCGAGGAAGGCACTCTCCAGAGCGGTGGCTACGGAGAGATTCGCTTTGCTCGTCTCGAAGAAGACCCATCTACTGCCCTCGCGACACGACCAGAGCAACTGGCTCTCTGGCTGTTTGCCACCCTCCTGGACCTGAGCTCTGAGCTCGCCGAGGCACGAGGTCGTGGCCAACACCCCTCCCTGCTCCCGCTCAAACGAGTGCTTCAACGAGTTACGGAGACTGCTCGCGACCAGGGCGCCACCTTCCAGCTCCTGCCAGCCGTGCGGGACTGGACTGACGACCTGGGACTGGCCCACCGCGCAGTCTGTGAGACGCTCACAGCTCTTGGCTTTGGCATCCGTCTTGGCCTGGACCGACGAGAACTGCTCTCTGGCGCTATTGCAGCTGTGCTGTGCCGCATCACTCCACCAGGTAAGGACGCTGTGAAGGACCTCCTCGCCTACCAGGGGCTGGGAGAGCTGGGCGCCCCGGTTCTGATCACCGCGCACGATGCGCTTCACCCCTCAAGCGAAGCCGGGCTCTGTGGTCAATTGCTCGCGCTGGTACGGAGCTATGAAGACTCTCTATCGACAGCCGGAGGAGGGCTTGCACCGGCTGAGAGCATCGCTCGTCTGCTCGCTTCTCCCCCCGCAGGAGTCGAGCAACAACTGACAAGCCTCTTCGCCACCTGGCAGGGGCGAGAACCCCTAGGCTCGGCTGTCGAGTTGGACAATGGTCGCCTGGCCCTGGTGTTCGGGCCCTCGTCCCACACGGCGGGACAGAGTCGGGTTGCGCCGCTGGAGCAGGGCACCCGTCTTGGTGAAGAGATCGATCTGGGTCAGCCTGGAGCGCCGAGAATCAAGAGCTACCCCAAGCCGGCCGAGGTAGACCTCGATCTGTGCCGCGTGCGGGCCCTCAACTAAATCGACGGCGAACCACGGCGAACAGGAACAGGAGCAGGAGTGAGCCTGCGCCAACCCGGCTACGTCCTGCTGTACTGCAGTCACAACCTCCCTCATCCGACGCCTGAGTGACCTCAATGTCAGAGGTGTACTCGGCGCTCCCGCCAGGCCCCGAAGCCCGCAGAGTCACGGTGTAGCTACCTGGCTCATCGAAAGTAAGGGTTGGCTCGTACGTACTCTGTGCGCTCTCCTCATCTCCCTCGACCACCCACTCGAAGCCAGTAATGCAGCCGAAGGCCCCGAGAGGCGAAGTGTTCTCGAGGGAGACACGCAGCTCGCCGAGATTGACGAAGCTGAACGACGGACTGGGCTCTTCGCAAGCCAGCACGACGCCCACCTTGCGCTGATCCGCATCAAAGGAACCCCCGCACTCTTCATCCTCTCCCTCCACGGTCAATGAGATCGTGTACTGCCCCTCAGCGGTGTAGGTGTGCGGGACCGTAGCGAGGGGGCCAGCGCTGCCATCTTGGATCTCGTGCGGAGATCCATCGCCAAAATTCCACTCATAGCTCGTGAACTGCGCACCCTGAAAGCTATCCGGAACGCTGAGGTTCACGGTCAGTGGAACCTCTCCGACCAGGCCGGTATCGCCATCTCCTTCGACCTCAAAGTCCAGAGACACGCCGTAGATGGCGTTGATGCCTGCCCCGTCATCCTCTCCGGGTACCTGCTGCGCATTGCTGCAGGAGCTGCCGCTCCAGTACATGGTCGCCCAGCGCAGGATTGGGTCCGGACAGGGCTCACCATCATCGCAAGAGTGACCCAGGCCGAGCCCGTGCCCAATCTCGTGAGTGGTGACTCCGACCCAGTCATAGGCGTTGTGGCAGCTGGGAGAAGCCACATCAGCCGGCGTACCCCAGGTCAGTCCCTCGTTGTAGATAATGTTCATGCCCGTAGTTCGGAAGAAGCTCAGACCATTGTGAGTGACGACGTCACCACTCGAATGCGTCACAGTGGCAGCCAACGGGCCCGAGCCGAGGTCATCCTTGGGGCCACCGTCAAAGGTGAATAGATTGAGGTTCGGACGACCAAAACCAGACTCGTTGTTGTCGATAGCGCCGGCGTAGATCGCGGAGAGAGGAGAGCAGGGCACATCCGCCCAGTTCTGGTAGCTCTGGGCAATGCCGTCGAGCTTCTCGCTCTCGGTCAGACCGCTGGGCTCCTCGTCACCGACCCAGTACTCAATGGGGAGATCACTCTGGTGCCAGGCACGAGGCGGATCGATAAACTTGAAGCCAACCAGCAAAGGCAGCGTAGAGAGCAACAGCACGGGAACGAGAAGGCGCTTCATCATCGCTCCTCCCTCGCCTGAAACTGAGGCCAACGGGGGTCTAGTTGCTGTCCGGACGCAAGAGCTGCTTCGAAGAACAACCGGTCCTTGGCCGGTGGCAACCCTGGGATCGACTGGTACGGAGGAACAAACGAGAGAGACAGATCGTCTCGAACCCTGGCCACAACATCCTCGCTGTAACTCCTCACCGCAGGCAGCTGCACCTGGCTCTCGTCGAAACGATCGAGCAACGCAGGGACCTGCACACGTAGCGTCACATCTCGCCCAGTGTCAGGCTCTTCGATCAGAGTCATCTTCCCCTGACTGAGGCCAACAGTCCGCCACATTGAGCCAAGCCGTTCTCGCTCAAGAAAGACCATCACTCGCTCACCAGCGACGTACCGCGGCGCACCCGGCAGGTGAGTCTGTTCCCCTCCCAGCTTGCCACCCCACTCACGCACATAGATGCGATCACCCTCGATGAGCTCGCCCTTGATGACCCTCGTCAGGCGCAACGTGGAGACGGTCTTGATGTAGATGGAGCCAGGAGCCTTCTCAGGAGCGCTCTCCTCGACCTCGGCAAATGCAATGAGATCGCTGATGTAGGTCAACTCCGAGAGGCCGAGGCGGACCATGCTCGTCGCTTCCGCGGTGCCAGAGGTGAGCCCTGAGACCAAACAGAGCACTGCTAATGCAGCGGCCAGAGGGGTGATTTTCACGACACTTCCTTTGATCATCTGTAAACCTCTGCCGACGTAGGAACCAAGATGCGCTAGTCTCCGCATTCGAGGTCACCGAAAGTGGACCACCAGGGCATCTTGTGGCCCTGGCCAGCGGTGGGCAAGCCTACCACGCTAGTTTCCCACCGGGAGCATGGATAATGGACAGAAAGGGTACGAGCCGCCCCCTCAGACTGCTCTTATTTGCCCTGGTTCTCTGCCTTGCTGCGCCGTCGATCGCTCTGGCCACCGAGCAAACCGGCAAGGTCCGAGGCACTGTTACTGACTCGGAAGGAGCACCCCTTGAGGGCGCGCTGGTACGAGTCAGCAGCGACAACCTGCAGGGGATTCGGTCTGCAACCACGGACAAGAGCGGACTGTATTGGCTACCAGGACTTCCGCCAGGCCACTACAGCCTCAACGTGGAGTTCGATGGCTTCCAGAGCTATGTGATCAACAACCTTCGAGTGCTCATCGGAGTGTCCCTGGATCTCAACGTCACCTTGAGCGCTGCTTCTGTCGAGGAATCAGTCACGGTCGTCGACGACCGCCCGCTCATCGACACATCAAGCTCTACGACCGGAAGCGTGATCACCCGCGAATACCTCGAGGCGCTGCCCACCAACCGCTCCTACCAGAGCGCCGTGAAATTTGCTCCGGGTGTCACCGGGGGTGCCAATCCCAACGCCCAAGGCGGCTCGTCTCGTGAGAACAAGTGGCTCCTTGACGGCGCCAACACCACCGACCCGGTCACCGGCACCTTCTCGTTCAACTTCAACCTCGACGCAATCGAAGAGATCGAGGTCATCACTGGAAACTTCCTCGCCGAGAACGGTGGGTCGATGGGTGCGATCATCAACGTTCGCACCAAGTCCGGCTCCAACAAGCTCGAAGGCGGGGTCAAGGGCTTCTACAACAACGGAAACTGGTCCCCAAAGCGAGACGCAACCTTCGTGCCCGATGGTCGCCAGATCGAAGGAAGCGAGTTTGATCGCGACGCCGAGAACTTCGACCTGAATGCCTATGTCGGCGGCCCGATCCTGCGCGACAAGCTGTGGTTCTTCAGTTCCGTCAAGTACATGAGGAACACCTCTACGGCGCTGGGAGCCCGCTCACCTCGGGTCTTCGATGGCTTCAACCTGTTCAGCAAGCTCACCGCCAATCCGGGGCGAGGCCACCACCTAACCTTATCCGTGATGACTGGGCCGGCCCGCATCAGCAACCGCCGGCAGAGCTTCTCCGTGGATCCAGAAGCTCAGCAGCACCAGTACCAGAACGCCCTGTCTGCTACGGGCGAGTGGCAGTGGTTCATAAACAACAACTTCAGCGCAAAACTGCACTACAGCCACATGCAGACCGACATCGATGTCACCCCGCAGCCGTGTACCTGGCGCGATGACGACCGCTTCAAGCAATGTCAGCCAGGTCAGGATGAAGGCTACATCGACTTCATCACCCCAGGCCGAATCGGCATCTCGGGGGCTCGCTCCACCGGTAACTCCCATTACTACTCGCTCAATGACCGGTGGCGAGACTCTGTGCGAGCAACGCTTACCGCGTATGTGCCTCGAGCACTTGGCATCCACGAGATTAAGGGCGGAATCGAGCTCAGCTTCGTGAAGTCGGCCTACACCTTTGGCTACACCGGCAACCTGTACTACGTCGACATTCTCGAAGAGTCCGACGATCCCAACTCGACCATCAACTACTACTGGCGAGAGACGCAAGGTCAGTTGCACCAGAACCACCGTGGCAACACCATCTTTGCCTACCTGCAGGACAGCTGGGAACCAACGCCGGGTCTGACCATCGACTTTGGCCTCAAGTACGACCATGCGAGCATGCGGAACGACGAAGGTGAGAAGATCGTCAGCTTCGACATCGTCTCCCCCGTCGGTGGCGTTTCCTGGGACCCAAGCGGTCAGGGCAAGGCCAAGATCTACGCCGGAGGCGGCATCGTCATCGACGAGAGCCGCCTCAGCATCAGCTCGTTTATCGATAAGAACGGCCTTGGCCGCAAGCTCTTCCTCGGCCCGTACTTCGAGGGTCGTGACTCAAACAACTCCTTCGATCAGTACAGCTACGATCGAGGTCAATCCAACTACGAGAGCCTCGATAACCTGACAGTACCGCGCATCTACACCGTGGCTGCAGGCTTCGACATGCAGCTCGGCGCGCGGACCTCGATCGGAATGGTGGGCACCGCCAAGTTCTTCCGCAACCTGTGGGAAGACGACGAGATTAACTACATCTGGAACGGCACCGGTACCAATACCATCGGCGTCATTAACGGTCAGCAGGACTACTTCTTCCGGCTCCGCACCCCCGACGCCGCGCGCCGAAACTGGTTGGGGCTCACCTTCAAGCTCAAACGGCAGATGTTCAAGAACCTGCTCCTGGACATCAACTACACGATGTCCATGACCCGAGGACTGACATCGACACAGATCACAGAGGCCCTGGATAATCCCACCCAGCAGCCCCATGAGTACGGCTGGCTCTATTCCGACCGGCCCCATGTGCTCAAGGCGGCGGCCGCCTATAAGCTCCCCTTCGGGCTGACCATCGGCGGCACCCTGAACGTCACCAGCGGCTCTCGTTTCGACCGCCAGTACTATTCAGACAAGGGCAGCGGCTACCAGAACTTTGTCGCTGAGCGCGGTACATTCGACTCCGTGAATCCCTGGTGGTCACTGGATCTGAAGCTCCGCTACAACCTGCGTCTTCCCCGCGGCAAGATCTTCCTCAGCGCCGAGCTCAACAACGTAACGAACAACCGCCAGGCCACCGGCATCAGTACAAGCGCCCTCAACTCGGGCGGTGAGTATTTCGCCTCGGGCCGGCAGGCGCCCATGACCCTCGAGCTCGGAGGCGGCTATGAGTGGTAGTCGCGCCTTCGCCGTGGCCCTCCTCTGTATCTCCCTGATAGGCTGCTACGACGAGCAGATCCCAGAGCAGGACCTTGATGGACAGGTTGTTCTTTCAGGCGACATGATCGATGACCCGCGCGACGCGGGCATGATCTACCTGGGCATCTACGAAGGCTATGACCCCGAGCAACTGGGCTATCCCTATCCCACTACCGGACCGCGGGTCGGCGACAACCCCATCGGTGACGCTCTGCCCTACGGCGGGACCACCATCGGCACCTATGCATATGCCTGCTATCGCGTCTTGCGCTGCCAGGTGGTGACGGGGCGCTACAACAGCCTCGAAGCCCTGCTTGAGACCAACCCTGTCGAAGAGGAAGAGGTGCTTGCTGACGCCGAAGACCTCTACGACCAGTGCTCCTGGTACTACGGCTGGAACAGCCTGAGCGAGTTCTCGTTCATCGGCACAGCTCAGATGGACTTCGTGCAGGACTCCGCTGGTGACTGGGTCGCCGACTTCCGCGCCTGGCACACCCGCATTCCTACCGGTGCCGTCCTCTGGGCCTTCGCCGACAACGACTTCACCACCTGCTCGCCGGACCAGGGTCGCATCAACCGCCGCCGCTCCGAAGATGGACAGTACTTCCGCGAGGGCAGTAACTTCAACGACATCCTCAATTTCCCTGATAAGTACATCACCGAAGGAGACTTCCTGAGCCAGGATGTCGTCACCATCGAAGCAGATAAGGCCAGCGGCTACAGCCTTCGCATCGACTACAGGATGGAATGATGAAGATCGTCTCTGCACCCATAGCTGTGCTCTTCCTACCTCTGTTGGTCCTGCCCCTGCTGCTGATTAGCTGCAACCTCGACACCCGAGCACTGCTGCAGAATTTCGACAACGAAGAGGGCGTCTTTGAGCAGGTGGATGTGCGCGACCTCGACTTGAATGAGACGCCGCCAACCCTCGATGGAGGCACCTACGTCGGGACCTTGGGGCCATCCGACATCGGCGCTGGCTTGTACAGTGGCGCGTCCTTCACCATCCCTGGCAATGGAGAACGAATCTGCATCATTGTCGATCCTCAGTCGGTCTGGCGAGACGATCTACAAGCCGATGCC
>CAZEIY010000166.1:0-3206 GCA_964512375.1 uncultured Rickettsiales bacterium
AGGTCGATTCCAGTCTCCTCCTTGAAGACTCCGAGATAGTGCTCGACGAGGGTTTGGTCGAAGTCCTCTCCGCCTAGGAAGGTGTCTCCTGAGGTCGAACGTACTTCAAAGACTCCGTCACTCAGTTCGAGGATCGAGACGTCAAAGGTTCCGCCACCGAGATCGAAGACAGCGATGCGTTCTTCTTCATCGGTCTGTAGTCCGTACGCCAGTGCTGCTGCCGTCGGCTCGTTGATGATGCGGAGCACCTCAAGGCCGGCAATTCGCCCCGCATCCTTCGTGGCCTGGCGCTGTGCATCGTTGAAGTAGGCAGGCACCGTGATAATCGCTCGGTCCACGGGCTCACCGAGAAAGTCTTCCGCGGTGGACTTGATGGTCTCGAGAATGATTGCGCTCACCTGTGGGGGGGAGAGCCTGTTTCCATCTACCTCGACCCAGGCGTCACCATTCTCAGCTTCGACGATCGGGAAGGGACTGGTCTCGATAGCCCGCTGTACTTCCGGTTCTTCGAAGCGGCGACCCACGAGTCGTTTGATAGCGAAGAGCGTGCTGTCTGGGTTGGTGAGAGCCTGGCGACGAGCAATCTGGCCAACGAGTCGCTCGCCGTCGTCAGTGAAGGCCACCACCGAGGGTGTGGTGCGAGAGCCTTCAGAATTTGGGATAACGACTGGGTCGCCGTTGTCGAGGACTGAGACGCAGGAGTTGGTGGTTCCTAGGTCGATGCCAATGATCTTGCCGCTCATCTCAACTCCAACTCAGAGACTGCGCGCAGAGATGGGCCCATGACGGGCCTACTCCTCTGCAGGCAGTTTGCTGTTCGTCTGCTCTGCTTCAGGGGTGCCCACTTCGGCGGACGCATCCTTACGCTTCTTCTTGCGCTTCTTCTTCTTCTTCTTGGGTGCTACGTCGTCCCCCGGCGCTGCAGCTTCGAGCACCTCGCCGGCCTCGTCCGTGGGAGTCAGCTTGCGCTTCTTCTTGCGCTTCTTCTTCTTCTTCTTCTTTGGGGCGTCTGTCGGTGCAGCAGTAGACTTGGCGCTCTCGTCCGCCTCAGGCGACGCCTTGCTGCCATCGGCCGTGCTGACCACCACCATGGCAGCGCGCACCAGCCTGCCGTTCAGAACGAGCCCCTTTTGCAGGACGCGTACGATGCAGCCCGCCGCGATGGAGTCGTGTTCTTCCTGTCCCACGGCCTCGTGGAAGTTGGGGTCGAAGCTCTCTCCAGATACGGGATCAACTCTCGATGCTCCCGCCCGGTCGAGGATGCCGATGAACTGCTCCAGCGTCATCTCGACACCCTTACCCAGGGCGCTGTCGCTGTACTCGCCGGCATGTTCGAGGGCTCGTTCCAGATTGTCGAGGACTCCAAGCAGATCCTTGAGTAGTTTCTCGGCGGCGAACTTGCGGGCGTCTTCCTGCTCCCGCTCTGCGCGCTGGCGGAAGGACTGGAAATCGCGTCCCGTCGATGCGGTTTGCCGTGCTGCCTGCACGACCTGAGCCTCGAGGGTTGCTACCCGATCCTGGGTTGTTTGCAGCTCAAGTTCCCGGTCGGCAAGCGTACGGGAGACCTGGTTGAACTGGCGCCGGAGGCTGGCTGTTTGCTGCTCAGCAATCGCCAGTGCCTCATTGTTGATGTCGCCTGACAGGGCGGCGAGCGCGCCAGCCGGCATGGCGCCTTGTTCGTCCTCTTCGTCATCGAAGTCCGGGAAGGCGAGGTCGGGGTCGTCGTCTGAGACCATGCTGCCGAATGAACTGGACAACAAGTCTTCGATTTGAGCTGCCGTGTCCAGATCAGGCGCTTCCGCCGCCGTCTCGTCGGCTTTGCCTTCATTGGTTCCGTCGGCCTGGCCCAACCGCTCGGCAGAGGCCTTGAGTATCTGCTCTTGAAGGAAGTTGACATCCAGATTCATGGAAGTGTCGTCAATCTCAACGTCTAACTCGAACTCGTCACCAAAGTCTTCCGCGTCGTCCTCGGAATCCCCACGGGCGACTCGAGCCTCTTCGGCGCGGCGGTCCGTAGCCTCCATGGCTGCCGAGAACAGTTGTGAGAGTTCTTCGTTTTCCACGCTTCTCTACTCCCCAGCGCCTTATGTCGAGCCCACAAGGGTCTGCCAATTAGCGAGCATCACGGTAGCTTGAATCGTGCCCCCCTGCACGTTTTGCGCCACTGAATCGAGCAACGATAGCGGACACTCCGCGGCTGTCAAACTCTTTGGATAGCCGCTCGATCAGATAATCAGTAATTATTACACCAGCTTGCGTAATCCTAAGGGCACTTGCAGACACCTCTATCACGCCGTCCGCGATGAGAGGCTCAAGATGCGCGTCCAATAACTTGACGACGTCGAAGCCAAAGCGAGCTCTGAACCGGCTTCGCTGGAGTCCGGCGCTGGTTCGCAGTGACAGCAGGAACTCTTCAGTGATTGCTTTTTGCAGGTCGATATCTTCGGCTCCGTCCTCGGGGAGTAAGCCAGCCTCTACCGCCACGATGTAGTCCTGGGGCGTGCGCAGGTTCCACCATCGTCGTCCAAAGTGGGGAGAGCCGTTAGCAGAGATAAAGCCATGCGCCCCTGCTCCGACCCCGAGCCATGAGTTACCTTCCCAGTACAGCCGATTGTGGGCGCACTGCTTGCCCTGGCGGGCAAAGTTGGACACTTCGTAGCGCTCGAAGCCGTGCGCTTCCGATCGTTCCATTGCCATCAAGTACATGGCTCGTAGGCTCTCTTCCGGCGGAAGCGGCAGGTGGCCATCTTCGCGTCTCTTTGCGAACGGCGTGCCTTCTTCGACGCTCAGGTTGTAGAGGGAGAGGTGATCGGCGCCGCTGCGCAGAGCCATCTCGAGGTCGCCGTTCCAGTGTTGGACGGTTTGCCCGCTGACTCCGTACATGAGGTCAATGCTGATTGACTCGAAGCCGGCCTGCCGCGCCTGTGCGAGAGTCTGGATGGTGTCATCCACGGTGTGGTTACGACCCAGTTCGAGGAGCTGTTGAGGGCGAAAGGTCTGGCAACCGATGCTGAGGCGATTGATTCCAGCAGAGCGATAGCTTTGCAATCTCTCGAGATCGACGGTTCCGGGATTCACCTCGAAGCTCAGCTCAGTTGCGGCGCTCAAGCCGAACAATCGATCGATCTCGACCAGCGTATCGTTTACCTGCGCTGGCGGCAGCAGGCTCGGTGTGCCTCCTCCGAAGTAGACGCTGTCGAGGCCTC
>CAZEIY010000166.1:3216-8508 GCA_964512375.1 uncultured Rickettsiales bacterium
TCAATGCCGGCGTAGGTGTTGAAGTCGCAGTAGGGGCACTTCCTCCCGCAGAACGGGATGTGCAGGTAGATTCCTCGAATCATGGACGACATCCTGCCCGAGGCGGACGAGCGTGTCCCGGAGAAGCGCTTGATGTGTCAGAGAAGGAGGCTCACGATGTGCGGACGACGAGCCGTGATGGTTGCTGCTGCCATTCTGGTGAGTGGGTGCGCGACTGCGGGCGGCGGGAGTGGTGCCCTCCATTGGCTGCGAGGTCAGCCGGTTCTGGTTGTCGCTGAGGTTGACTCGGAAGGACCCGCCCCTGGCGATGGGCTACGTGGCGACTCCGCTACGATCTTGTCGAGAGCCCTGTCGCTCCTGCCGTTCCGTTGCTGGCCCGCCGAGGCTGAGCCCTCTCTGAACGCTCTGCGCGCTCCAGGCGCCCGTCCCACTGAGCGACTCAGAGAGGCGGCTGAACAGCGCCGTCTTCCCTGGCTGATGGTCCGTGATGAGGATGGTTTGCGGGTAGAGACCACACGAGGCGGGCAGGTGCTCTGGCGTCTATCGCTGCCAAAGAAGAAGTCCACTCAAGCGGCAGTTCGTGCTTTGCGACGAGCGCTGCGCGATCCGAGTGGTGCAGGCCTCTCGAGACCTTCGCCTCTTCTCGATGTCGATGCGACGCGTCTGGCCACTACCGAGGTCATAGCTGGGCTCCGAGAGCGGGCTCTGAATGGTCCGAGCCTCGAGTACAGAGAGCTGGCCCTGGATGCTGTTAGTCGATGGCCTGCTGATCCCGCGATTCGAACTCACGCAGCGCTCGCCGCAGAGCCCGCTGCTCCTCTCCGCGGTGGCCTCAACATGGCGGTGACGCTCAACCCCCAGGGAGAGAGCGAGCTGCTGGCATTGGCCCTGTCTGCCGAGGAGCGAGGGCGCGCGAGCCTAGCGCTGGTGTGGAGGAAGTTGTTGGCCGAGCTCTTTCCCGCTCGTCTTGATTACCTGCCTGAGCTGGCTGACTTGCTCGCGGACCACGATGACTCCGCTTCAGCGTTGCGGGTGCTGCGTGAGGGGCTCGCGCGGGTCGATGGCGAGGGGATGAGGGGGGTGGCTCAGGGAACTGCACCGCACGATCGTCCAGCGGCGCTTCCCTACGCGGATCTGGCCTTCACGACGGGCTGGTACCTGGCGCTCGATGGAGATTGGGAGCTGGCCGCGCACAACTACCTGAGTGCGGAGGGCGTGTATCAGAGTCTGAGCCGCCCCCGCGAGCGGAGTGACGCTCTGAACAATGCCGGCGTGGCCATGGTTGAGCTGGGCCGTCCGCTGGCCGCCGCGTCCTCCCTGCGTCGGGCTCTCGAGCTTCGTTCTGCGCAGGGCTCTCCCACTAGGATTGCCACGAGTGGCTACAACCTCGCGCGCGCTCTTGCTGATGCCGGCCGCATCGGACAGGCGCTCAGCGCCTACGAGGTTGCTGCTCGGGGTTACCGGGGAGCAGGTGCGGACAAGGAGGCCAGAGAGACTCTTATCGAGCGCCTCGCGCTCCTCGCCCGCGACGGTCAGGTCGCAGACTTCGAGAAGGCTGCTGCGATGCTGGTCGAGGAATTGGATACTGCGAACCCTGACGAGGTGGAGCTCCTCGCTGCGGTGTGGTTCGAGATTGGTAGGGGGCGCTACCGTTTTGAACAGCAGGAGTCGGCGCTCTCAGCGTATGCGCGGTCCCTCTCGCTCTGGAGACAGGTGGGGAGCCGACTGGAAGAGGGGCAGGTGCTCTACTCGAGTTCCCTACCCCATGTCGCTTTGTTGCGCTTTGCCAGAGCCCACGAGACCCTCGTAGAAGCCCTGGTCGTCGCTGTCGAGCTTGGAGACTCCAGCTCCATCCTCGCAATCCGCACGCAACTGAGCGAGTTGGAGGGGCTGATGCGTGCGCGCGGAGATGACGTTCCGGGGCTTCCTGAGGAACTGAAGCGTTGGGTCACGCCGGAGAACGGTGCTGCCCCCTAGGCGACCTCATGGTGTGGCGGCCGGCCTCGGCAACGCCTTCGATTACTTACGAATCTCGAGGCATTCGTTGATGGTGTTGACCTCGTACCAGCCGAGCTCATCCATCCAGTACTCGCCCTCAAAAGGCCAGTAGCGGTAGCCCTCGGGTACGTTGGGGTCCATTTTTCGGTTGGCGATCTTGTTCATCAGCTGGCCGCGAAAGGCCGCGTCGTACAAGTCCTTCTCAGCGGTAATCAACTCCACCTTGTAGATCTCGGAGTTTCCGAGGTTGCCCTGCAGTGTGGCCAGCATGCCGCGTAGCTTGGCCATGGCCTCCCGCCCCTTGCGCTCAGTAGCCTCGCGCTTGCGGTCTCCTAGCGCACTCTCGAGGTCGCGGCGCAGGCCTGAACGTTCCCAGCCAGTCTTGAGGGCCGCTACCGACTCGAGCTCATGCTCGATGCCCGTGACATAGTCGCCGACCTCTACCAGAGCTTCGTCTGTGGCGAAGTGCTGCCGTACTGGTACCGGCAGCGAGATGCCCGCATCTTTGCGTTCGGTCTTCCAGGCGTAGAGCGCCTTGAACAGTCGCGTCGGGTCCTTCTCAGCTTCTCGAATGGCCTTCTCGATGGAATCAGCGATGGGGTAGTGCGCTTCCGTGAACTCCGCGAGCATGGTCTGCCCGTCGATGTACTTGCACAGGTAGTAGAAGATCAGCACGCGCAGCAGCGTGGCTTCGGGGTGGTAGACGCCATCAAAGAAGGGAGAGTCCACTGACTGAAGGTGGGAGAGGGCGCCTGAGAGTCGCTGCATGGCGAAATAGGCCCAGGCGGCCTCATACATCGACTCGAACCAGAATTCCGACCCTCGCGGTGTCCGTTCGAAGTGCTCGATGGCTCGCTCGAAGTTGCCAATAGCGTAGTAGGCGCGGGCCAGGTTCAGGTTGGCTACCTGCCAGGTGTTTCCCGTCGCATCGCGGCGCGCCGCGTTGAGCGCTGCCGCGAGAGGAGCAATGGCATCCACTGGTCGCTCCTCTCGGGTGAGGATGATTCCCTCGACCATGCGGGAGCGCGCGTAGTACTCGGTGTCCTTTGGAACCATGCCCAGGTAGGCCTTTGCCGCGGGCCATTGGCGATTCTCGTAGTGGAACATGCCCACCCAGTGCATGGCAGGACCCTGAAAGCCGGCGCTCACCATCGAGGTGTCGAGCTTGGCGAGCCCGGGGGCAAGCAACCACCCGGCCTTCATCCTGCGGGCCAGAGATACAGCTCGCTTGATGCCCTTGGGGAGTAACTCTCCCTCGGCATCAGCTGAGGCGAGGAAGCGGTTGTACTCCTCAAGAGCTGAGTAGTGGAGTCCCATCTGCTCAAGGCAGTAGGCGAGGTAGTAGCGGATGTCAGCGTGGAAGTACTCAGCTTCGTGATCTTCGAGCACCTTGGCCAGACTCAGGCTGGACAGCGCCCACTCCTTGCCCTCGAACTGCTTCAGAGCCTTGCGAAGACGCCTGGGAGGCTCGGGAGGAGCCTCCTCGTCTTCGCTGAGTATCTCTTCTTCTTCTTCTTCTTCTTCCTGTGCGAGTGCGGCAGCAGGAAAGAGGAGAAGGGCGGCGAGTACAGCCACCAGGGTCTTGCGAGTGCTCTTCACGCTCAGCTCCCGCGGCCAGTGTAGAAGGCCAGGCCAATTCCGAACTGGAAGTTATTCCTGGCGGTGACCTTGCTCGAGTAGGTGCGTTGCTCGATGGAGATGTGATCTCGGAAATCCAGCTTCAGGGCAGCCTTGGGGCTGAGGAACAGCTTCGCGCCGATTCCTACACTGGGGCCGACGATGGCCCGGAAGCCGGCATCCGCCTCGAGGCGTTGCGCCAGAAAGCCATGTGCACCGAGCGTGCCGTAGATGTCGAAGTGAACGACCTTGCTTGTTCCCCATGCCAGCTTCGCGTAGATGGGCGACCAGACGACGTTGACACTGCCGCCCGCCAGCTGGCGGCCAGCGTCGGAGCCGAGGCTGGTCAGATTGCCGCCGGCTGAGCTACTCAGGAATGTGACGTCCTGCCAGTGGCCATTGCCCCATCCATAGCCGCCCTGGACCATGATCTCGATGCCGAGTTTTTCGCTCGGATTGAGAGTGAGATCGAAGCCGAGCATGACACCGGCGGTGTAGGGGTCAAACGGCTGGGTGGTGATCATTAAGCCCAGTTCGTGGTGTCCACGCTTCACATAGAGGTTCTTTTGTACGACGCGAACGTCTTCGTTGCGCAGGACGCCGACCTCTTCGACCTTTACGTCGCTGGTGTCATCGGTCTTCTTGGCGGTCTTGCGCTTGGCCGCATGGGCGACGCTCGGCAGAAGCAGAGCGAGTGCCAGCATGGGGAGCAGGAATCTGGCGAACATCTTCATCGGGGAGTCCAGTAGCTGCCTAGAAGGGGAGATCGCGTCCGACCTGGCTGCGGCGGTCGTGAAGCGGGTAGTAGTAGATGTCGACCTGGGCATTGAAGCTCGGCACGTCTTCGCCGGAGAAGCGAATGCTGCGGTCGGTTGGGGCATAAGACCAGCCGCCCGAGGGCTGGTCGGCGTGATTCTGTACCAGTTCGCCGTTGACGATGACGGTGATGGTCTCTTCGTCGGGGATGGTGCTGAGGCGCCAGCCTGCCGAGAGACCGCTGACCAGCGCGCCGATGTTGCGCAGGGACTCCTGAAAATCGTTGAGAGTGCAACTGGTGGGATCATCCTCGACGGTAGCGATCTTGATCGGGCTGTACAGGCCACCAGTCAGGCAGGCAGCCTGCTGGTAGAAGTCCAGGCCGCAGACGTCGGAGCCGAACTCGTTGCAGGGCCCCGGAATGGTGCGCACCGAGCCGTCGCACCAGACCGTCTCCTCGGAGCCCGCCTGGTAGCTCGGGCCGATGGTAGCGAACACCACGGGCGCGTCCATGCCGGCGAAGAAGTCGAGGAACCACGAGATGCGACAGTCGCACTCACCGAAGAACAGGTCGTCGTTGTGGTCGAGTTCGCACTGGCTGACCCATTCTGGTGGCGGAAACAAGCCACTTCGGTAGGTGTCGTCGCCCTCGTCAGAGACCACGATGACTACGGTCGCGGCGCCGTCGCGGAAGAAGCCGGCGTTGCAGGAGCGCTCTGCTTCCGGCACTTGCTGGCAGACCACCTTGACCGGGTCCGTGTCCGGCCGATCGGCGAGCCCGTTCCAGAAGTCGGTGTCCTGGCCCTTGCACATGGCATAGGCCGCCGCATGCGTGCCGGTCTCGTTGCCCGTTCCGGACACGCCCACATCGACCAGATCGATGAAGTCGCCGAGCACGTTGTCGCTGGCCGGTGTCAGGAT
>CAZEIY010000167.1:0-8497 GCA_964512375.1 uncultured Rickettsiales bacterium
CGGCCCAGAGGGAAGATCGGCCGGGAGACCAGGAGCCGATGAAATGCACGCTCGTCGGCACACTTCTGCAGGCCTGCAGCAATCGCTAGCAGTGTCTTCCCGGTGCCCGCCTTGCCCAGCAACGTGACCATCTTGACGGAGTCATCTAGCAGCATGTCCAGGGCGAAGCACTGTTCCTTGTTACGCGGGAAGATCCCCCAGACGCCCTCTTTGACCCGCTTCACCATCTGAATAGCATCACTGTTGGCGCTGACTCGCGCCAACGCGGTCTGGTTAGGACGGTCCGCATTACGCAGCACCAGGCATTCATTGGGCGAATACCCGTCGGAGTCGAAGGGGATCGTGTCGCAACGGAACAGCTCTTCGAGCTGCTCCGCAGTCACAGTGAGCTCCTTCTGACCCGCGTACTGCTCCTCTACCAGGACCTTGCCATGCGCATAGTCTTCAGAAGGAATGCCCAGTGCGTCTGCCTTGATTCGCATGTTGGTGTCTTTCGACACCAGGACAACCTGGCTCGAACCGTTTGCCTTGGCCTTGAGATCTCGAGCCACTGCCAGAATCAGGTTGTCGGCGTGGTGCCGCTTATCCGCCCAGGACCAGTCCACTTGAGACGAATCACACAGGTCAATACGCAGCGAGCCTGAGTCCGGTAGCGCCACCCCGGACGACAGACCCTGATTGGGCGACTCAGCACGCAGCGTGTCCAGGTAACGCGAGAACTGACGCGCATTGCGCCCGGTCTCAGTCAGTTCCTTTTTGAAGCGATCGATCTCTTCGATGACCGTGATCGGCAGTACCACTTCGTGCTCTTCAAATTTGAAGAGAGCGTTGGGATCATAAAGGAGGACATTTGTGTCGAGGACGTAGGTCCTGCTGGAGGAGGGGCGGGATCTGTGATCCACAATTAGGCTCCGATCAGGAACGCGCATCCGTGCGTTCCGGGGAAGGAAATATCTTGCTTTCCATACGATCCGAGCCTGACCTGACCGCGCTGGGGATTATAGAAATTCCCCACAGCCCGTCAAGGGGCTTAGCAACCAGAAATACAGCTACTTGCCCTTGAGGACTCGCTCGCGCAGTTCCCGGCCCACTTTGAAGACCGGGAGGATCTTAGCGGCCACTTGAATGGGCTCTGCCGTCTTGGGATTTCGGCCCACGTAGGGCTCATAGTGTTTGGTCTTGAAGGAACCAAAGCCTCGAATCTCGATCCGATCACCTCGGATCAGCGCGTCGGACATGGACGAGAAGATGGTGCTGACGACCTCTTCGGCGTTCTTGCGAGTCAAGCCCGACCGCATAGCGACGGCGTCAATAAGTTGGGACTTTGTCACGCTCTCGGGTCCTCGCCTCTTCGATCATATACTTAGTAAAATCGCATACCTGCGTGTATCGTTCTTTTCTACCTGAGCCTTACTGGAATGGTCAAGGGCTTGTGCGACTCAAGCGGATGTCCTTAAGAAACATCTGCAAATTGGTCCGCCCCGCCCAGGTGTTCTCCTGCAGCGCGAAGAGGACGTCAACAGGCTCGTTGAGTTGATCGGGTCTCAACCCGAGGCCGAAGCCGATTGCCTGTTGGCGAGGAGCATCACCAGAGCAAAGCGTCATCCGCAGCCCTTCCTTTGCCATGGACCGGACGCCCACAGGCTGAAGGCCGCGGCAGAGGAATACCGGCTCGGGATTTCCCACTCCAAATGGTTCCAGGGTGCGCAACGAGCGGTGCAGAGCCCAGGTAACATCGTCCAGACGCAGCTCGGCATCTACCGAGACCCTCCCTTGCCAGATGTCGTCCTCATAGCTGGCGAAGGCCTCGTCGGCAAAGGCGTCTCGAAGCGCAGGCAGCATCTCCTCGCGGATAGATAGTCCAGCAGCAGCTCGGTGCCCGCCGAAGCGCTCGAGTAGATGGCTCTGCCGGCTGAGCACATCAAAGAGATCAATCCCCTTGATGGCACGCCCACTACCAGTTCCAACTCCATCACGTAGGGCGACAATCACGGCCGGCCTGTGAAAGTGCTGAGCCACCTTGCTCGCCACGATGCCGACCACCCCGGGATGCCAGTCACTACTCCACAACACCAGTCCTCGCCGTTCCATGAAGTCGCCTTCGCGAGCCGCCTGCCGCAACACGTCCGCGAAGGTCTCTCTCTGTACCTCCTGGCGCTTGCGGTTGTACTGATCCAGCAGTTGTGCACTTTCAGTAGCGGCATCGGAGTCGACACTCAGCAACAATTCCACCGCTCTTGCAGCCTCATCGAGGCGACCGGCTGCATTGATCCTCGGGCCCAGACGAAACCCCAGATCACTGGCCAGGGGAGCCTGTTCACTCCGTACTCCAGCAGCCTCCAAGAGAGCTCGCAGTCCAGGGCGATGACGGGCCGCAAGCACCTTGAGACCGCTTCGCACCAGCATCCGATTGACACCCCGCAGGGGAGCCACATCCGCGACCGTCCCCAGAGCGACAATGTCCAGGTAGGGCCGAAGATCAGGCTCCGGTGAGGATTGGAAGTGACCTCGATCACGAAGCGAGGCGCGCAAAGCGACGATCAACATGAACGCTACGCCCACAGCGGCCATATCCAGGTAGGGGTTGTCGGCCCCATCTTGTTGGGGGTTGAGGATGGCAGTCGCTGCAGGCAGCTCAACAGGCAGCTTGTGGTGGTCGACTACAACCGTGTCTACTCCAAGCCGATTTCCTGTTGCGATGGCCTCGTTAGCTGAGGTCCCGTTGTCACAGGTGATCACGAGTTGCGCGCCCTGCTCCGCAAGCCTCTCCATGGTGGCGGGCTGAATGCCATAGCCGTCGCGCTCACGATGGGGTGCGTACCACTGCACGCTGCCGCCAACGCTGCCTATGAACTCCACCAGGAGGGCGGTAGAGGTGCAGCCGTCGACGTCATAGTCTCCGTGCACCCAGATGGATTCATCGTTCTCAATCGCCCTAACGAGCCGCTCAACGGCAGGCGCCATTGCCACCATGGCGTGGGGATCTGGGAGGTCCCGAAGACTGGCACGAAGCCAGGACTTCCCAGACTTTGCATTATCAACACCTCGGTGGCTGAGCAGCGTAGCAATCAGTGGAGAGACGTCGAGCTCATCTGCGAGGGCTCGAGTCCGCTCGGCGTCACTAGGTCGGAGCCGCCACGTACGCTCGGCACGGGGCACATCTGGCGAAGGTGAAGCAGCCCTGGTGTCGGCCTTCATACTCTACGCTTCGCCCCGCCTCGCGCTCTCAGTCAACAGTGCTCTCTGCCCGAACTAGAGCGTGGCTCCGTACGATTCGCCGCGCCGCGCTGCAGTCTTCTCTGCATCTTCATTGGACACAATGTCAACGGGTAGCCAGCGCTGCAGACTAATGATGAGCGGGCTGGCGATGTAGATGGACGAGTAGGTTCCTACCAACACACCCACAAACAGGGCCAGGGCAAAGTCTTGCAGAATCGGCCCACCAAAAATCATCAAAGCCAACACCGCGATCAACGTAGTGACCGAGGTGAGGAGAGTTCGAGACAGCGTCTCATTGAGTGAAACGTTGATCACCTCACCGAGATCGCGCCGGGGAAAGCGCTTGAGGTTCTCACGAATGCGATCGTAAACCACGATTGTATCGTTAAGTGAATAGCCAACAATGGTGAGAAGTGCGCCGATAGTAGGCAGCGTAAACTCCCGCCCAAGCACGCAGAACACGCCGACGGTGAAGATGACGTCGTGCAACAGAGCAGCCACCGCACCGGGCGCGAAGCTCAGGTCAAAGCGGAAGGCCACGTACACGAGGATGAGTGCCAGAGACAGGAGCATGGACAGTAGCCCCTTGCGACGCAGTTCAGCCCCAACGCTGGGGCCGACCATCTCGACACTAATCACCTCGAAGGAGGCCTTGCCATCAGGACCCGTGCCGAGGACAGTGGCCAGGGTCTCTTTGACCTTGTCCGTGAGGCCCGGGAAAGACACCTCGAACGCGTTGTGAGCGACCATGCTGGAATTGACCGTGACGTCAGGGTTGATGGCCTGAAGGCGGGCAGTAAAGGTCGCCAGATCCCTCGGCGTGTGAGAGACAGCCGTCATATGAACGCTCTGTTCCTTCGCCCACTCGAAGGCCTTCCAGGCACCTTCCCCGTCTTGACTGACCAGGGTGTCCCGTACCTTTGAGAAGAAGTTGTCAGCACCAAAGTTGATGTTCTCGACACGAATCAAGAACTCGTCTCCTGTGGAGCCGAATGCCTGCACGTTGTCGTCACTGAGATCGATCTGGGCGAGCCCACCGCGGATCGTGCCTATGTCGATGCCTCCTGGCACCTTGACGTGAATCTCCGTGCCGCCAGAGAAGTCGACGCCGTACTTTGGGCCGAGAGGGAAGCTCTTGTTAATCGATCCGTAGACAAACATGAGGAGTGAGCAACTGATGAGGATGCTCGAGAGGACAGCGAACGGCTTCCGCTTGCTAATGAAGTCGAATCTGGTGCCCGGTTTAATAATTTGCATGATCAGCCCCTAGACGCCAATGGAGAGGCTCTTGGCCTCTCTGCCGATGGTCAGGTAGTCGAAGAGAAGGCGGGTAAACACGAGCGCTGTCACCACCGAGGTGAGGATGCCGATCATCAGAGTCACCGCAAAACCCTTGATGGGACCCGATCCGTAGGAATACAGCACCGCTGCAGTGATGAACGTAGTGATATTTGCGTCGAGGATGGTCCAGGTAGCCTTCTCGTATCCGGCAGCGACCGCGGCGCGAACCCCGCGCCCCTCATGTAGTTCCTCACGTATTCGTTCGAAGATGATGACGTTCGCATCGACTGCCATACCAATGGTGAGGATGATTCCTGCGATACCGGGCAGCGTCAGAGTCGCACCAAAGGCAGCCAGGATGGCCAGGATGAAGAGCATGTTGAGCAGGACGGCGAGGTTGGCGGTCAACCCCGCGCCTCGGTAGTAGATCGCCATGAAGATGAGAATCAAAAAGCCTGCGATGCTAGCATCGAGTCGACCAGCAGCGATCGAGTCATCCCCGAGCGTCTTACCAACGGTGCGGTTATGCAGGATCTCGATGGGAGCAGGCAGAGCGCCAGCATGGAGGACAACGACCAGGTCGCGCGCGTCCTGCACAGCTTGCACACTGTCCGTGCCGCCCAGGGTAATGGACGCGATCCCATTCGGAATCTTCTCCTGGAAAACAGGCGCCGAGTTCACATTGCCATCAAGAATGATGGCCATCCGCTTGCCTACGTTATCGCCGCTGAGTTGGCTGAAGAGACGTGCTCCCTCATCGTCAAGCTCCATCCGCACATACGAAGTGTTGAACTGATCCCGAGACACTGAGGCGTACTCGACGCGGTCTCCGGTCAAGTCGATCTTCCGGTTGACAAGATATGGCGTTCGACGGATGTGGCGCATTGTCAGCGGATCGAACTCCTTGTTGTGGAAGACCTCCGCATCGGAAGGGACCTTGCCTTCCAGCGCAACCGCCAGGGCTTCGTCACTGTAGTTCTCGCCCAGGTTGCCATCGGTGACTGCCTGCTCGACGACCCCTGCAATCCGTGCATCGGACCAACTCTCGTCGGGGTGGGTGTCACCATAGAGCATGCGGAATTCCAGTTGAGCCGTCTGGCCAACCAGGTCAATGGCGCGCTGCGGGTCATCGAGACCAGGCAATTGCACGGTGATCCGGTCCTCGCCCTTGGTCAGGATGACTGGTTCCGTGACCCCGAACTCATCCACTCGATTTCGGATTGTCTCAACGGCCTGCTGTAGCGCCGTCTCTTTAATGCTCACTTCATTGAGGGGCTCGAGAGCGTAGACCTCAGCGGGACTCCCCTCAATCTGCTGGGTGCCCTGCAGGATGAACAGGCCAGTGCCATCCCTTATGGCAGCACGGGCCGCGTCGCGTTGTGAGTCCTCGACAAAGACGGCCACGTCAGCCGAGCCTGCCACTCGCTTACTTGTAGCCTCAATCTCCTTCTCCTTGAGAATAACCACCATCTGGTCGGCACCGCGGTCCGAGGCCGCTTCCAGTGCCTTACGAAGGTCGACTTGAAGCTCGAGGTCGATACCACCTTGTAAGTCGAGGCCCAGGTTGATCTTTCGCGCAGGGAAGAATTCTGCGGCAGACGGCGGGCGTCTCAAAGCATCCTTGTGCCCACCCCCACCGATGGATAGGGACACCACATCGCCCTCATTGAGCGTTGCGCTGGCCTCGCTCGCCTGTCCATTGACGGTTCCCATTCCGCTCGCGAAGACGGCACGGACGCGAGGGGCGGTCAGATCGGTGACCACAGACGTCACGAGTTTCTCAGCAGGTTTGCCCACGGCCTCCCCGGAAGCAGTCAGGGTCCATTGTCCGCTTGCCTCACGGCTGCGGTGGTCTTCGAGGGTCTTACCCGCTGCAGAGAGCGCTGCTTCGCCGTCAGCGCTCTCTACGAAGGCCTCAAGCTGGGCCAGTCGCGAGTAGTACCCCTGGAGCTCGCTCTCGGTAGACCAGCCACCGAAACTCCAAACCAGGTAGACAATGCTCAAGACCATCGCGAGGGCCATGAGCGAGAACTTGAACCACCAGTTGCCGTCCATCTTGTACGTCCTACTTCTTTGCGTTGCTCTCGGCATCAGCCGAGCCAGAGTCTGAATTTACGGTGCGTGACACCTTGCCCTTGTCGATGCGAACTTTGACGCCCTTGGCTACCTCAATCTGCACGACGTCCTCTTCGACCCCAGCAACCTTGCCGTGCATCCCCGAGGCAGTGACCACCTGATCACCCTTCTTCAGGGCCGCAACCATCGACTGGTGCGCGCGCGCCTGCTTCGTTTGCGGTCGAATGACGAGGAAATACCAGATACCGATGATCAAGCCAAAGAACAAGAGCATGGGTGGCCCCTGCGGTGGAGGCGCAGCTCCAGCCTCCTGGGCCAATGCGGTTCCGATCAGCAAATCAAGCATCAACAACTCCTCATCTCAATTCACACGCCTCTTGGACGGCCCAAGGCCCTCTTCCCGACGTCGAGCCCAGTGCAGCAAGTCCGAGAAGGTTCCCGATTCAATCGACCTACGGATGCGAGCCATGAGGCGCTGGTAATAGTGCAGGTTGTGGATAGAGAGCAAGCGCGGAGCAAGACAATCTTTCGCGACGTAGATATGACGCAGGTAGGCGCGGCTGTAATTTGAGCAGGTAAAGCAGTCGCAGTCCTCATCCAGGGGCCTCTTGTCGCTGCGCCATGCGGCGTGCTTGATGATCAACCGTCCCCTGCTGGTGAACAGGTTCCCGTTGCGTGCATTGCGGGTTGGGAGCACACAGTCGAACATGTCTACACCCGCGGCAACGGCCTCGATGATGTCCTCGGGGTAGCCAACGCCCATCAGATAGCGCGGCTTTGCAGAGGGCATTTTCGGGGCGGCGAACTGTACCACTGAGTACATGTCTTCGGGGGCCTCTCCCACCGAAAGACCACCTAGCGCATAGCCATCGAAGTCCATGTCAGAGAGCCGGGCAATGCACTCCTCACGCATCTCGAGGTCCAGTCCTCCTTGCACGATGCCAAAAAGCGCGGGGCCTCGTTCGGCATCCCGTGCCACCGCAAGGCTCCTCTCTGCCCAGCGCAGAGTGCGCTCCATGGCAGCTGAGAGCGTCGCTCGGTCCGCAGGCAGCGCAGCGCAATCATCAAGGACCATGGCAATGTCCACACCAAGATTGACCTGATGCTGCACGGTTGATTCTGGGGTGAGCCGGACCAGCTCACCGCCGTGAGGATTGCGAAAGTTGACACCATCTTCATCAATGTCCCGCATCGCTGCGAGGCTGAAGACCTGGAAACCACCGCTGTCCGTGAGGATGGGGCCATCCCATGACATGAAGCTGTGTAGCCCGCCAAGATCCCGGATCTGTTCACTGCCAGGCCGACAGACCAGATGGAAGGTGTTCGACAGGATGATATCGGACCCCACCTCCCGGAGATCCTCGTGAGTCAACGACTTGACCGCGCCGTAGGTTCCCACCGGCATGAACGCTGGGGTGCGCACTTCCCCATGCGGCAAGCGAAGGGTGCCCAGCCGGGCCTCACTTGCCGGGTCCAGGGCCTTCACCTCAAAGGAGGAGCATTGCGTCGCCATAGCTGAAAAAGCGGTAGCCCTTCTCGGCTGCCTGCCGATAAAGAGAGAGAGTTCGCTCTCTGCCGAGGAATGAGGCGACGAGCATGAGCAAGGTGCTGCCCGGGAGGTGAAAATTAGTGAGCAGCGACAACTCTATTTCAGCGCCCTGACCAGGACGGAGAAAGAGTTCGGTGGATCGAATTACCCCATCGTCCGGGCGTCCCTCTCGGTGCCAGGACTCCAGGCTTCGGCAGACCGTGGTCCCGACGGCAACAACGCGCCCTCCCCTGCCCTCGCAATCGGCAATCAACGCGGCGGTCGAGGCCGGCACGCAGTAGCGCTCGCGGTGCATCGTGTGCTCGCTGATCAACTCGCTCCTGACGGGCTGAAAGGTACCCGGCCCGACGTGGAGGGTGACTGAGGTCACCC
>CAZEIY010000168.1:0-8420 GCA_964512375.1 uncultured Rickettsiales bacterium
ATCTGGGCAAAGCTCGCGCGGATCGGGTGGTCCGCCTTGAAGAAGAACAGCTGGTCTGTGTCGACCTGCAGCCGGGGTATGCCCACCGCGCTGAATCCGAGGAGCGCCACGACCAGAGCAACTGCAGGGAGCCGTCGAGTGGCCAGCTTCTTGATCACAGCAGTCAGGCGCCGACCGAGTACAGCATCGTGGTGGCGGGGCTGGACATCGAGCTTCGAGAGGAGGGCGGGTAGAAAGAAGAATGAGATGATCCCGGCAAAGGTGATGCCTGCCGCGACGAAGACGCCCATCTGTCGCATCGGCCGCACATCGGTTGCCAGAAGCGACAGGAAGCCGGCAGCGGTGGAGATGGTCGTCAGGATCATGGGTATACCCACCTGACGCAGGGTGGTGGCCACTCGCTCGACCTTGTCTTTGGTGCGCGAGACCTCTTCCTGGAAGTGCATGACGAAGTGCAGCCCATCGGCTGAGCCCATAACGATGATGAAGATGGGCACGATGACGGTGACGATGTCGACCCGCTTGCCGAGGCCGAAAATGAGACCGAAGGTCCAGATCGAGCCCAGGATCGCCGGCAGAACGGCGAGAATCGTCAGCTTCCGGTCCCCGATGTTCGCGAAGAACGTGCCAAGCAGCAGCACGATGACCAGCGGAGGGATCACGAGCAGGAACCACGAGAGCATGCCGATGATCGAGGCGAAGATCACCGGGTTACCCGATAAGGAGACCTCAAGGTCGCCGGCTACGGGCTCAACAAGTAACTCATCGAGGCGCCCGGCCAGCTCGATGCCGCCAGCCTCGGGAACGACCATCATCAAGGTGTGGCGGCGATCTTCGGACAGGAGCAGTGAGGCAACCGGCCCCTTGAGCAGTGGACCGTCGACGACCATTGAGGGTAGGGCTGCGACGGCGGTCGCATCGAGCACTGCCCCTGTCATAGGATGAGTCTCGGGCAGCAGGCTGGTGACGGATGCGACCCCTGGTTGGCGGCGTAGCTCATCCCTCAGCCTCGCCAGGTGACTGAGCTCTATAGCGCTCGAAAAGGAGCGCCCTTCCGGCAGCGCGACCATCGTCTGGATAGGATCGGCAGTCTGGTACTTGGTTTGTAGTGCGGCTAGCGCTTCCCCCTGTTCGTTGCCGCTGGTCATGAACTCAGTGATGTCGGCGTTGAACGCCATGCGCAAGAGCATCGACAAGGCAAGCAGGGTCGTCAGTGCGGTCAGTGCCAGCACGGGCTTGGACCGGTACACCAGCAGGTGGGCGATCTTGTCCATGGTTTAGTCTCCCCTCCAGACCCAGGAAAAGCCAATCTTGTCAAACTTGGGCGCTCAGATCTTGTTGTGCCCGCCAGACTTGGCCCCAGGTGCTTTAATTGGCACGCAACAAGTGTTAGAACGCACGCAGTAAGTGCTAGGCCGCACACGCTGTGTGGCTGTTAGCCACAGGCTGGTCTTGCCACCCCCATCAAGAGAGCCTCTAAGTCATGATGAATACCATCCGCTACACTAATTTCTTCAAGACCGGCCTTTCTCTTAGTGCCACCTCGTTGGCGGTGCTGGGCCTTCTTCTTACTGCGGGCTGCGACGCCCCCCTTGGTGCGGAGGAGTGCGAGACTGCGGTCCCGTTGCTTGGCTGTGGTGACCATACTGAGGACGGAGTGAACATCACGGTGGTCAGCTCGAACAGCGACGACCTGGATGTCCCGCGTGATCTGGCTTTCAACCCAGGTATTCCCGGCCAGCTCTGGGTCGTCAATCGAGGTGATGACGGAATGGTGATCTTCAGCGACGTGGGCACTGCCGAGCAGAGCTCGGATCACATCATCGACCCGTACGCAGAGCACTTCATGGAGGAAGTAAGCAGCATCGCGTGGGGGCCGTCGGGTCGTTTTGCCACCTGCCATGAGAGCCGCAACACCTACAACGGAGCAGCGCAGGGCAATGACTTCATGGGACCCAGCCTGTGGTCTGCAGATCCCGACATCTTTGGTCAGAGCAATTCTCATGCAGTGGAAGGGGTAGGTTTTGATCTGGGCTCCCACCTGGACATGCTCCACGAGAGCCCACTGTGTATGGGTATTGCTTGGGATGAGGGGAGCGTCTATTGGGCCTTTGATGGTAGCGACAACTCGCTAGCTCGCTATGACTTTCAGCAGGACCACGGACCCGGCTGGGATGACCACAGTGATGGCATCATCGGCCACTATGCTACCGGCGAGGTGGATCGACAGGCGGATGTTCCTTCGCACATGGAACTGGACCACGATACGGGGCTCCTCTACATCGCCGATACAGGCAACAAGCGTATCGCTGTGCTCGACACAGCGAGCGGCGAGCGTGGCGCAGATCTACCGGTGATGGAGCCTGGCACCGACCACTACGTGATGGACGACGCTGAGCTCACTACCCTCATCGATGGCGATGACTACAACCTGGATCATCCCTCGGGTTTGGCTATCTCGGACGGGGTCCTCTACGTCTCTGACAACGACAACGGCAACATTCTCGCATTCAGCCTTGAGGGTGAGATGATTGACTTCCTCGAACTGGATGTCGACAAGGACGCGCTCATGGGCATGGCCTTCGGTCCAGATGGGGCGCTGTATGTCGTGAATGCCGAGGACGATGAGCTGATTCGTATCTCTCCCAAGATCGCGGAGTAGCCCCACTCTCGGCCGTGCCGCCGCAACCACTTATTGCGGTGATGTGAACGTTTTGTAGCGCCCCTCGTGCCTTTCCTGACGATGTGAAAACGTCGATGAGTGGAAAGGAGTGACGCTATGCGACGACTACAAGCAGTCAGGGCGTTTGGCACTTTTCTGGTACTGGTCTTGATGGCGGGCTGCACCACACAGTGGAGCGCCCAGTGCACAGACGACGAGTGCATCGAAGTGAGCCTGACCGAGCTCGACGACTTTGGAGGCGACTTCTATCCGTCTCTCGACGTCGAAGGTTGGCCGTGTACTGTCACAGAGGGCTTCTGTCGGGGCACCCTGGTTGGCTTTGACGTCCATTTGAGTCTCATGACCCCGTTCGGTGAAGAAGATCTATCCGAAGCGGTGATCTCGCAACTGCGTGACGACCTCACGGTGGTTACGTACCTGCTCGAGTCCGACGTGCTGGAGGTGCTTCGAGAGGTCCCTATCTGGATCGATCCTGAGGAGGAGCACGAGTACATCGCCTTCTATCATCCGGCGGGCTGGATTGGGATCCCCAGCGCAGGGCGCTATCTGCATCATGTCGAGGGGGCCCCAGCCATCGTCCTACATGAGTTGGCGCATGCCTGGCATGATCTGGGGTTGGGCTTTGATGATGAGGATATCCTCGCTGCGTACCAGAACGCGATGGACCTCGATCTATATGCAGCGTCGCCGCTGGGATCTCCTCACTACGCCACTACGAACGAGCGTGAGTACTTCGCGGTCCTTACCGAGGCGTGGTTCTGGTTGGACAACGACTTCCCGAGCAACCGAGTCGAGTTGCTCAGTCACGATCCTGTCGGCGCAGAGGTGGTTGAGCGTGCCTGGAGGTGGTGAGTCCCGCCGCCGTTCAGCTCGCCGAGTTCAGGTGGCTAGCCCGAGTAGGGCAGGGACGAGTGGTGTAGCTGGATCTTCACGTTGCCTTCTTCATCGCGCCTGTAGACGAACGAGAACTCTGCCTTGAGCTCGTCGCCATCGGGCCGCACGAAGAAGTAGTTGCCCATTGCCATAGCGTGTTCACCGCCGCAGACAATCCCGGTGTTCTCGAAGCGAATGTCGGCGAGAGTGGTGAGCGCGAAGCCCTGGTCCTCTGGATTGCGCTCATCGCGGCCGACAAAGTAGGAGACCACGTCACCTAGAGTCGAACGGAATTGCCGCTCTGCCGCTTTGGTCGGGCAGAAGAGCAGCGAGCCATCGAGCAGGTAGAGGTCTCTCGCCAGCTGCACAGCCAGCTCGTGGGACTCTTCCCAGGACGCCGCGGAGCCGATGGCCATGATGGCCCTGCCCCATTCGGCCTGCGCCTGCCTGACTTCTTCTTCGCTGATGGAATTCATGCCGAGGAGGATGCCGGAATTCTCAGCAATGTGCTGTGAGCATCGGGCGGACCCTCCCCACTCAGGCCAGCTCAAGCAACTGATTGGTAGCGGTTCCGGCGACCTTGTGCGGGGGGTAGTGGACGGTACGACGCGCGCGCCAGCTTCGGTTCAGCTTCTGTTCTGCGTGTTCAAGGTCGAGTCCGGCTATATCCATCGCCTCTTTGAACTCCGCTTGAGCCCGCTGGTGAGCCTTGAACATCATCATCTGCACCCGGCTCTGCACGTTGACCTCGCCATCGCCGCTGGTCTCAATGGCCAGGAAGATCGCCTTGGGGTACTTCGCGGAGATCAGCGATTGCACTCCATCCGAGACGCCTGAGCTGGGCATGCAGCCAAACGGCTTCACCGAGATCACCATGTGTGCACGATTCTCTTCGACCGAGTCGATGAGCTTGCCGACCTCCATGTGTCCTTCGCCGCCACGTAGCTCGTTGTCGTAGTGCTCATGGGCGAGCCTGGCGATGTCGTCCATGTTCGGCAGGTGGTAGCCACCCAGGCCGATCGTGTTGGCGAACAGCTTGAACAGTCCAACGAGAGCTACTCGCGCGGCACGCAGCATGGCGATCTTCTTCCAGGGTTCCTTGCCGTCGAGTCCCCTGCGGGCGACGTCGTCTTCACGCAGCTCCATGCGCCGCTGAGTGTCGCGGATCTGCTCCCAGATGATGAACAGGATCCAGTTAACCAGAGGCTGGATGGCGACCTCGGCGCCCTCTTGCTCGAGGAAGCGCTGCAGGTGGTAGTTGCCGTCGCCTTCGGTGGTCATGGCCCAGAACTCGCCGACCACCGAGACCATGGGCTTGGGCTGTAGCCGATTGACCTCGACGGCCTCGAAGATCCGTCGACAGCGCGCCATGGCGAGGAGGATGGACTTGTTGCTCTCCAGCGCCTGGACAACGAGTTCACGGCATTGCTCTATTGCGGCATTGGTCGCCCCGGGCACCACCTCGTAAGGACGAATGCGGTAGGCCAGGAGGTTGACGACGTCGCCGGCGAGGAAGGCCTTGATGATGGCGCGGAAGAAGGGAGGGTTCAGTTCCAGACCCTGTTCCTCGCCAGTCGCCTGCTTGAGGCCGGCCTGCTGCTGGAAGAGAGCTACGCGGAAGCCATCGAAGCCACTGTCACGAAGGGCCTTTCGAAATTCGGTGACATAGGTGCCAAAGCGGCATGGGCCGCAGGCACCGGCGGTGAGGAAGATGTGGTTCTTGATGATCTCTTCTTTGGACAGGCCGCCGGCCTCGAGCCCCTTCAGATGCTTGATGAGGTTACCCACTGTGAAGTAGGTGGGGTTGCACTGGCCGCGGTTGCCGAACTCCTTGCCGTTGCGCAGGGACTCCTGGTCGGGAACCGGCATGGTCTTGACGTGATAGCCCATTCCCCGAAGGGCGGCAGAAACAAAGAGATCGGTGCTCCAGCTGAGACCGGAGTTCCAGATGGTGATGTGATCTCGTTCCGTCCTGGTGAATCCATGAGGATTCTCATCGAACCAGTGGGTCAGCGACTCTGCGACACCCATGGCAGTCGCTTCTTTGAGCGCGTAGGCATCGAGTTCTCTCTTTTCGACGTCGCTGAGGGAGTCGTAGCCTTCGAGATCTGCGGTAAGCATTCCAAGGTTCATGCGGACATCTCCTGCTGGGGGATTACGTGAAGACGTCTGTGTCCGCTCGGATGTTGGACGACAGCAGCTGTTGTTCTCATCTTTCGCATTCGTTCCTGGAGCTTCGACTTGAGTTGTTCGAAGCGAATGCGCTGTTGTTCCAGCTTCTCGCTCTCGAGCTCTAAGCTGTAGGCGAAGGTCTTGGTGCGGATGACGATGGAGCCACCGGGCTTGTTTGCGTCGATGTCGTGCATGATCAGCCGCGGCGTGTGGCCGGCCTTCATCATCTCGTCGACGAGTGCATAGCTTGGTGCGTCATGACCGCACTTGAAGCTGCTCAGGTCCAGAACGACGAGGTTGGGGTGACGGGCCGCAAAGCGAGCCGCCCAGACCTTCTGCACCGAGTTGCTGGAGTAGTTCTCGGGCCATACGTCACGCAGATCGAAGACGTCCTCGATGAGCCCCGAGTCCAGGTCCTGCTGCATGTACTTGCTCAGCCACTTCGGGTCTTTGGGGATGGAGCGCATCGACAGGATCGGATAGCCCAGCGCCTGCAGCTCGTCGGGGATGCCGTGGTGCAGGCCCGGATCCTGGTGATAGGGACGGCCGATGACCAGCACACCGAGCTTGCCGCTGGCTTCGATCTTGTCGATCACCTGACGGCCGCGGTCCTGGACTTGTTGTTCCCATCCATGGAGGGCCTTCCAGGCCTCTTTCATGGCGTGGTCGTGCTCATCTCGGGTGACTCGCAGGCGCTCTCCCCAGCTGTTCCACATCTGATCGTTGAACAGGTGCGGTTCGGTGAGGGTGCAGGCAGTGTCGATGTACTCGATGCCGGCGCGTGCGAAGAAGTCCACTTCCTTGGTGAACGCCGCCTTGATGACCTTCGGAGTGCCCGCGACGATGGGGCAGCTGGCCGAATCCAGGACGTGGCTCACCCAGGTAGGCACGTGGGTCAGGCCAGGAAAGAAGATGTAGTTGAGCGGTCCGGTGCGTCGCCCCTCGTGCTTCTCGAAGATGAGGTTGTGGATGTGCGCCTGCACCACTTTGCTGGGGTAGCAGGGATCGACTGAGCCGTATTTGCCACCTTCGGTGAACATCTCTTCGGAGCTCTCGATGCTCCAGATGATGTTGTTCTTTCGAATCCCCAGGGCCTCGAAGTAGGTACGCCATAGAGGAGCCGTGCCGTACATATTGAGTACGCGAGGCATGCCGATCTTGATGGCCTTGCGGAACGCCGCATCAGCGGGTGAAGAGCGCTCGAAGCCACGCGAAATGAGCCGCCGTTTGACCCTCCCGAGAAGGCTCTTCGTTACCTCAGCATCTCGAACCGGGGTGCCAACTGCCGGCGTAGCCTGCGGCTTGTACCAGTGCTTGAACGCGAGGTCGGCCTCGAACTCGAGGAGGTTGGGGAACTGCGCCCGTAGCGCCTTCTTCCCCTGATGAAGGACCTTGAGCGCGCCTTTGCTCTCGACCGTGCCCTTCTCGCAGGAGAAGCCGCTGATGTAGCGCGAGGTCGCGCCGTCGGGCGTGATGGTGTCGATGAAGGTGCGGCTGCACTCGTTGGGACAGAAGTGACAGACCGTGGATTCATCGTTGATGGTGGAGTACTGCAGGTCGATAGCTTCCTGCAGTCCAATAAACGTGCTGTAGCCGCGCTTCGTGATCACTCTCAGCGTCTCGCGGGCGGCGCCGATGGCGCCTGCCTCACCGCAGTGCGGATGTACCAGCACCTCGGCGCCGGGAACGCGTGCCTTGATGTAGTCGACCTGCGCCTTGACCGCTGCGAGGTTCTTCTGAGTACCTCCCTGCAAGACGAACCTGGTGCCGAACTCAGCCATGCGTGGCACGCCCACGACGTACTGCCAGACATTCTTGGGTAGGACCAGAGCCAGCCCTGCCAGCAACTCTTCCTTGCTGTAGCCCTCTTTCTGGAAGTTCACCCGGTCCGAATCAAGGAAGACCGCGCAGCCGTAGCTGAACTTCGGGCTCAGGGGCGCAGCAAAGGCCACATCAGCGTAGTCGACAATCGGCACACCGAACTGGTCGGCCATGGCCTGGAGCAGCATGCCGTTGCCCGCCGAGCACTGGTTGCTCAGCTTGAAGTCCTTGATGTCGCCGTGCTCCATGAACAGCACCTTGATGTCCTGACCGCCGATGTCGCAGACCACGTCGACATCCGGGTAGACGGAGCGGGCGCTCTGCATGTGGGCGATGGTCTCGACGATGTTGACGTCGGCCTTGACGGACTCTTCTAGTACTGCTGCTGCGTAGCCGGTTGCGCCAAACCCGATGACATCGAGCTGTGCACCCGCGTCTTCGACCATCTCCTTGAGCTCGGCGAGGATCTCCTTGGTGTCCTGGATGGGGTTACCCTCGCTCAGACGGTAGGCCTTGCGCAGGATCGTCCCCTCCTCATCGATGAGGACTGCCTTCGAGCTGGTCGAGCCGCCATCCAGGCCAACGACGCCGCGGACAATCGTGCCGGCTTCGATCTCGGGCTCGATGAACTTGGGAATGGTGTACTCGTCCTTGAACTTGGTGAGTTCCTCTTCCGTCTTCACCAGGGGCTTGCCAGCGGACGCCGCGAGGCGCTCGGCCCGGCCCGAGGTCATGTACTCCTTGAGGGCATCGAGGCCGCGGTAGCTGACATCCTCGGTGCCGCTGACATCAGCGATGCCGAACAGCACTCCGCCATAGGCCGCGTAGTACTGGGAGTCCTCGGGGATGATGATGAGGTCACTGATGTCGA
>CAZEIY010000169.1:0-8415 GCA_964512375.1 uncultured Rickettsiales bacterium
GCTACGGCGGGAATGACGGCGGCTACGGCGGGAATGACGGCGGCTACGGCGGGAACGACGGTAGCTACGGCGGGGACGACGGCGGCTACGGTGGCGGAGACGATAGCTACGCAGCTACCCAGTACGACAACTCCTCGGACGGTGGCTACGAATCAACAAATGACTACGAGACCGAAGACGACAGTTACGACACTGACCTCGGCGAGTTCGGCAAGAAAAAGAGCCGCAAGCCCATAATCTTCGGAGCCGTCGCCATCCTTGCCCTCGGTGCCGGCGCGGGGTGGTACTTCATGATGGGGCCCGGTTCCACCGAGCAGGGTGAACATCCCGTTGCCGACGGGGCGAGCACAGAAGCCAGCGGCCCAGAGCCTGAATCAACACCCCCGACGAAGGTGGACGACGATGACTCGGCCAAGGACGCCTCGGCCGAGGCAGATGAAGCCACTCCTCCCGGTTCCGCTGAGCAGCCCAACGGTGCAGGCCACGAGGAGCAGGCCGAAGGCCACGAGGCCAAGAGTGAATCCGAACCTACGGAGCACGACGAGAAGGTAAAGAAGCCTAAAGAGAAGACCAACGAAGAGCCCGTAGCCAGTCCAGTGAAGCCCGCTCCCAAGAGCGAGGGCAAGAAGTCCAAAGAGGACCACGCCAAAGACGAGAAGACCAAGAAGAAGAAGAAGGCCAAGAAGAAGAAGAAGGCCAAGAAGAACCCCACGGCAAAGACTGCTCGCAAGCGATCTACTCCCCCGCCACCAAATCACGTTCGAACCGGTGATCAGGCGCGGGAACAAGGAAACTTCGGGGCAGCAGCGGAGGCCTACGAGCGGGCCCTGTCCAGGGACCCCAAGAACTTCTCCGTCGCCTTGCAACTTGGCTGGTGCTACATCGAGCTCGGCCGGAGCAACAAGGCCGTTGAGGGCTTCCGTAAGGCTCTCCGCCTGCGTTCTGCCAGCGCTGAAGCCCACTATGGGCTGGGACTTGCCTATCAAGATCAAGGACAGCTCATGCAGGCGAAAGCCGAGTATGAGAAAGCCCTGGCTCTCGACCCCGACGGACGAGATGCGGCAGAAGTCAGAGCACTCCTCAGCCAAATCCCCTGACGGCCGGCTGACTTCAACGCCGCGCTGCACTTCCTGCACATCCCCGCGTTTCCAGTTAGGATTCGTGCCCCTCGCAGCAGCGCGGGGGCTGCCCGGGAGATCCTGACATGAGCCTTGTTGACCCCAGCGCCGTGCGGCACATAGCCCACCTCGCTCGCCTGCGATTCACAGATGAGGAGGTCGAGGAATACGGCACTGAGCTGTCCAAGATCCTCGATCATGTTGCTGTACTCGAGACCCTGCCCGAGACAACCTTTTCTCGGTCCAGCGCAGATGGGGGAACCCCTGAACGCCAGGACCGCGTGACGAGCACATCAGATGCGCAACCGACACTGCGCAACGCGCCTGACCAGCGGGACTCATACTTCAGAGTCCCGCTCGTCATCAACGAGGAGTCATGAGCAACAATCTACGTGAAATCCGGGCCGCGCTCGATAGTGGAGCCACGACCTCGAGAACTCTGGTGGAGCTTGCTCTACAGAAGGCCGAGCAACAGAGCCAACTGAACATCTTCCTCTCAATGAATGCTGATCAGGCCCTGGCCGACGCCGATGCGGCTGACGAAGAGCGCGCACAAGGCAAGCCACCTAGTCCGCTGCACGGCATACCTGTTGCCATCAAAGACAACATCTGCACCAAGGGCCTCCGAACAACCTGCGCAAGTAAGTTCCTTGAGAATTTCGTACCCGGCTACGACGCGACTGTGGTCAGCCGACTCCGAGATAACGGGGCCATTGTCTTCGGAAAAACCAACTGCGATGAGTTCGCGATGGGTTCGTCCAATGAGAACTCAGCATTCGGACCCGTGCTCAATCCCCGCGACCCAAGCTGTGTACCGGGGGGTAGCAGTGGCGGCTCGGCTGCCGCAGTCGCTGCCGAGATCGTCCCCCTCTCGCTAGGCAGCGACACGGGTGGCTCGGTTCGCCAACCGGCGGCGCTATGCGGCGTGGTCGGCGTCAAGCCCACCTACGGACGAGTCAGTCGCAACGGACTGGTCGCCTTCGGTAGTAGCCTTGATCAGGTGGGTCCCTTTGCAAGTGACGTCGCTGGCGCCGCCACCTTGCTGGAGGTCATCGCCGGACCCGACCCTCTGGATTCCACCTGCGCCGACCGGCCCGCTCTCGCCTGGTCTGAAAGCATCGATGACGGAGACAAGCCCATTCGTGTCGGACTCCCCCGGGAGTACACAGAGGGGCTCAGCACAGAGGCACGGGCGGCCCTGCTATCCCCTCTCGAAGCCATACCTGGGGTGGAACTCGTCGAAGTGTCTCTCCCACACACCGACTTCGCCATCGCAACGTACTACGTGCTGGCAAGCGCCGAGGCATCTGCCAACCTGGCCCGCTATGATGGCATCCGCTATGGAGTGCGGGTACAGGAAGAAGGGGCTGGTCTCGAAGAGGTCTACATCGCCTCTCGTAGCGAAGGATTCGGGCCAGAAGTAAAGCGACGCATCATGCTCGGCACCTTCGCGTTGTCGGCGGGTTACTACGACGCCTACTACAACAAGGCCTGCCAGGCCCGGAATGCCATTCGTAAGGAGTTCGAAGAGGCCTTCACACAGGTGGATGTCATCGCCAGCCTCACAGCGCCCAGCACCGCCTTCGAGCTGGGTAGCAAGACGGATGACCCTATCTCGATGTACCTCAGCGACATCTTCACCGTGCCGTCTAGCCTCGCAGGTCTACCGGGGATGTCGCTCCCCGGAGGTCTAGATGAGAGAGGCCTTCCGTGGGGACTTCAGGTACTAGCACCGCACTGGCAGGAGAGCGCGATGTTCGGCTTTGCCGCGCGCTTGGAAGCTCAGGTGCTTCGCCAGCGAGGAGGTCGGCAGTGAGCTCTACAGACATCACCAAGAACCCCAAGTGGGAGGCCGTGATGGGCTTGGAGGTTCACGCCCAATTACGCACAGAGAGCAAGCTGTTCTGTGGCTGCTCCACCCGGTTCGGCGCCGAACCAAACCACCAGACCTGTCCGGTGTGCTCTGGAATGCCCGGCTCGCTGCCCGTCATCAATGAACAAGCGGTCGAGTTCGCGATCCGACTTGGTCTTGCCATCGGCGCGGATATTCACGACCAGTCCGTCTTTGCCCGCAAGAACTATTTCTACCCAGATCTACCCAACGGCTACCAGATCAGCCAATTCGACAAGCCGCTCTGCACCGGTGGTGGCGTCTGGATCGAGGCCAAAGATGTTCCCCGTCGCTGGATTCGAATGACTCGCATCCACATGGAGAACGACGCTGGCAAGTCGAGCCACGGCGAAGGCGGGTACTCACTCGTCGATCTGAACCGCTCCGGCGTCGCTCTGTGCGAGATCGTCAGCGAGCCCGACATGCGCAGTCCCGCCGAGGCCATGGCGTACATGAAGGCACTGCGCAGCATCCTTCGCTACACCGGCGTGTCCGACGGCAACATGGAAGAGGGTTCCTTTCGCTGTGATGCCAACATCTCGGTGCGCCCCCGCGGTGAGACGAAGCTCGGCACCAAGACCGAGCTGAAGAACATGAATAGCTTCCGCTTCGTCGGCCAGGCGCTCACCTACGAGATTGAGCGACACATCGGAGTTCTCGAGGCAGGTGGAGAGATCGAGCAGGACACCAGGCTCTGGGACACGCGCAAGCAGGTCAGCGTCTTCATGCGCAGTAAGGAAGATGCACACGACTATCGCTACTTCCCCGATCCAGACCTCTTGCCCTTGAGCGTCACATCCGAACGCATCGAGAAGGTTCGCGGCTCGCTACCCGAGTTAGCTGACGCGAGAGCTCAGCGGTATCAAAGTGACTTTGGCCTCCCCGCCTACGACGCTGGTGTCCTGACGGCTGAAAAGGCGCTCGCCGAGTACTTCGAGGAAGGTGTAGCGGCCATCGGTGGCAGCGAGGGCAAAGTGAAGTCCCTATCCAACTGGATCATGGGTGATGTGCTCCGCCGCTGTAAGGATGAACACCTGGAGGTGACTGCTATTCCTCTGCGTCCCACTCGTCTGGTCGAGTTGATCGCACTAATCGATGAGGACGTCATTTCCGGCAAGATCGCCAAGAAAGTCTTCGACGAGATCTGGGGAGACGACCGTCCCCCTATGACCGTCGTCGAAGAGCGGGGCTGGAAACAGGTATCTGACACAGGCGCTATCGACGAGGTGATTTCCCGCATTCTCGATGCCCATCCCGATGAGGTGGAGCAGTTCCGTGGCGGCAAGGTCAAGCTCAAGGGATTCTTCGTCGGGCAGGTGATGCGCGAGATGCGTGGCCAGGGAAACCCCAAGCTGGTCAATCAGCGTCTAAGCGCTCTTCTAGAAGGTCCGGGCTAAAGAGCAGTAGTTGCTCCACCAACTGCTCCCCCATCAGGCGATAGCCCCTGGTCGTGGGGTGCCCGTCGGCGATCCGCAATTGCGTCCAGGGAGTGCCTGCGGCAAGAGCTCTGCTCATCGGCAAAGTAGAGTCCACAATCAGCACCTGAGCCTGCTGTCCGGCACGGCGCACTCCCTTCCATAACTGGTCGTGAGCATCGGGCTCGGGATAGCCGAGCAGGACCAACTGCGCTCCTGCAGCAGCTGTCAGTTCATGCGCCTTGGCGATATCAGCTTCCAACAAGCGGGTGTCGTTCGGCTCAATCCAATCCTGCAGGGTTGGTACCTGAAGGGTTCTTAGAGCAACCACCACGCCTGGAGCGGTCATCACTGGCAGTCTCCCCTCCGGTCCTAGCTCCGAGCAGCGCCGCTGCCCCTCCAATGCCTGGGGCTGCCCCGGCGTGACAGCCAGTGCATCCACGAAGAATTGAGTAGCCGCAGCGCAACCCTCGCCCGCCGGACCAGCGCGTATCCATCCCTCTACGGCCCGCGACACCGCCGTAACGGAGCGGTCCCGACCCGCGAGGCTGAGTTCCTCGAGAGCTCGAGCGTGTTCCCCACTGTCCAGAGCGTTCAGCGCAAGCCCCAGGTGTGACCAACCGAGCAGATGAGGAACGATAAACATAGCGTGGCCGAGTTCGTTCGCGTGCTCAAAGGCCTCGGTACTCTCAGCGAGCCTCCCAGCACGACGGAGAGCCCAGCCCCGCCCATCGTGGGCGAAGGGCACCACGGTCCCCCTCAGGACCTTCCAACGCTCACCTGTAGTCTCTGCTAGAGCCTCGAACAGTCGAAGGCTGGCCTCAACCTCACCGGAATCAAGCTTCGCCCAGGCATCCAACAAGGCAGAGAAGTCCTCAAGCGGACTCCGGGCGACGCCCTGGTGGGAGGCATGTCGCTCCTGCTCTACGCCAGCCGCTCTCTGAGCAGCGCGGAGGGCAACAACAAGCGGGGGAGGATTGAGCCCCAGCTCCTGCGCACGCCGAAACCCGGCAACAGCAAGCGCTGGCCGCCCCAACCTCTGCAAGAGAAGGGCGTGGCCCAACGTGGCCCAGCGACTCTCAGAATTGAAGCTCAAGGCAGCATCGAAGGCCTCGCCAGCCATCATCAGGTTGCCCTTGTCCAGATAGTGAAACCCGTCCGCAATGAGCGCACAGCTCAACATAGTTGGCTCAGCAGGCTCAATTCGCGTCACAATCTGCTCGAGCAGTTGGTACAACCGTAGAGAGGTAGTCCATTGAGGCTTCTTGGCTGAGACCTCCTTCTCCGGCGCCTCGTCGAGACAGAACTGCCCGGACTGCCCCAACCAGCGCACATTGTTGATACCGGCGAGCAGGAAGACCAGATCGGGAGCGCCGCGCTCGGACAATTCCCGCTCTAAGCTCGCGACAACCTGCGAAGAGTTGTTCCCTGGACGGGCAAAGTTGCGAACGACGACCTGACGACCCGTCTGTTCCTCCAGCCGCCGCGCTGCAACTGCGGGATATGAATCTGAGGCCGGCACATCCGCGCCGATCCCAACGGTGTAGGAATCTCCGACTGCCCAGATCTCCAGCGCACCTTCCGCCTGCTCATCCTGACTGGCAGGAGTGGCCCACCAAGCAAACAAGCCGCCGCCTGCGCGAAGTGACAGTTCTGCAGCACCAAGCACGAGCGCGGGCAGCAACAAGGTGAAGACAACAGCCCGGAAGCTGGAAATCGAACGAGTACGCGTCACTGCGCAAGCCTAGACCATCTTTGCCAAGCGACTCCATATCGACGAGCAAACCTCGACAGCATTCCGCGAGCGTGGGTACCCTGCAGCATGTCCAATCACGCCCGCCTACTCGTCTGCTTCATCTCTCTTCTCTCTGGTTGTACGAACCACTCTGCCCGTGCTGAAGAAGAAGCGGCGGCGGGCAATCTCGCCGAGGCTGCCAAGCTGTTCTGGCGAGCCTCAATAGACTCGTCCTGTCCAGAGCGGGGGCTCTACCTCTTGCGGCGCGCCGACATCCAGAAAGAGGCTGGGTACCTCGAAGTCAGTCACGCCACCGTTGACCGGGTCATCTCATCCTGTCCTTCTCTACCCAACGGCTATTGGGCCAGGGCCAAGATCCACCGGGCTCAGGGAGACCGCGAACAAGCCATGGCCGATGCCCTGATCGCCAAAGAGGACATTCCCGAAGCGCTGCAATTCTACAGTGACATCTCGATGGAGTTGGAGGCCGAGCGCACACTCCAAGACCGCGATCAGCAGTTGATCAGCGAACTCAACGTCGCCCTGGACCCCGACAAGTCGTCTCGGGTCCTGAGTGGGACTGGCCCGGCCACACTTACTCGTCAGGTTCCTCTCCCTCTGGCGCTCCGCTACCGAGTCAAGCAACAAGTCCTCCGCCCCAAACGCTTCTCCCTCTCCTGGGAAGAACTCATCTCCTATCAAGGAGACCCCGCGCAACCCGGATACGACATTGTCCAACATATTGAGTTGCCCCCAATGGACACTCGACTCCCGCTCTACCATCGCTTGCAGTTGGCCAATCGACGCCTACCGATGCTCTTCAAGATCAGCTCCCGAGGTGAGGTCCTCGAGGCTCACTGGAAGCGCGAAGGGCCCAACCGCGGCATTCGTCCTGCGCTGCTCAAGCCTGAGGTCGAAGCCGCCCTCAAGCGACGTCGACTCTTCGACCCAGGCGAATCGGGGGAGCGGTCCCCTGGCGAGAAATGGCGTGGAGAAACCACCCGCATCATCGATGGGCGACCACTATCTCTGACGTACCAGAGCCAGGCGCTGGGCTGGGTAGAGACCGCCGGTGTTCGCACCCTCCACATACGCAGCCAGATCGAGGGCTCAGGCTATCGCGGCGAAGAAGACCGTTGGCTTCACCCGGAGACGTCAGTGGCCGTTCGCTGGAGACTCAAGGCCACCTTCTCTGTCGAGACTCCTACCGAGACTCTGACCTGGGAAGAAGAGGTCGAGGCCTACCTGACGTCCGCGACCGGGACCGACTAGTAGCCCGGGTCGCTCTCCGGGCGAAAAAGCCCTCCTTGACAACATAGGCTGCCGCTGAGATTGTTCGCGCCGAATCAATCTGCCAACACACAGGCCCCAGTGGCCAGGAGTTGTCCATGCTCAAGCGAAGCTTCTTCCTGTATCTCCTCGTCATCCTGATGGGCGGGACCCTCACCTTCGGACTGGGTTGCCCTCCGACCTCAGGCGACGATGACGACAGCACTCCAGCCGGAGACGACGACGACGACGACGACGACGACAGCACCCCAGCCGGAGACGACGACGACGCCACACCCAACACCCTCGACCTCCCCACCTGCGAAGGAGCGACCGTCACGTTCGCAGAGACCGAGCCCAACGACGGCGAGGACGAGACCGACCTCAACGTGGTCCCCGGTGATGACGGCGACGTCGTGATCACAGGCACGGCCAGCGTGTGCTCGAACGATGGCCAGACCTGGACGGGTGACACCGACGTGTTCTCCATCGAGTACGGCTGCATGGGCGACGCCACCTTCACCCTCACCTGGACCGGCACCGACGTCGACATGGACTACAACGTCGTCGCCCCGGACTGGAGCGAAGATGAGTACGCGGCCGTCGGTTACGAGTACAGCACAGACAGTCCCGAGCAGGCGACCGGCGCGGGCGTCGGTGGTCCGATGATTGTCCAGGTGCTCTGCTGGGAAGGTAGCGGCACCCCCGAGTGGACGTTCACCATCGACTGGACCAGCGCTCCCGGCGCCGGTGACGACGACGACAGCGCAGGCGACGATGACGACAGCGCAGGCGACGACGACGACAGCGCAGGCGACGATGACGACAGCGCGAGCGCGACAGTAGATGCCGATGTCGATGGGGTCCCAGAACAGGAAGACTGTAACGACAGCGATGCGAGCTTAGGTGCAATCTCTGCCGACGGCGACTGCGACGGCGTGCTGACCGCTGATGACTGCGATGACACGGCGGCTACGGGCGCCGGCT
>CAZEIY010000170.1:0-6748 GCA_964512375.1 uncultured Rickettsiales bacterium
CGCACCTCTGCCTCGCTCATCCACTCGAAACGAAGCAGAACATCACCAGCGCGAATCTTGTCTCCGCTCACCAGCCACATCTCGGCGATCGACTCGCCATTGACCAGCACTCCGTTGGTGCTCCCATTGTCACGCACCTGGATCGCAGGACGGCCTGACTTGCGGACGACTTCAAAGGCCACGTGGTGACGCGAGACCGAGGGCGCGAGAATCTGAACATTCGCGTCATCGGCACGGCCGAGCGTATAGCGCCCGGGACCATCCTTAAGAGAGAAGAACGCGCCAACCTCAGGCCCCTCGAGGACGGTCAGTGTCGGTGACACCTTCTCCTCGGTGGATCGACGGCCGCCTTCGTCAACGACAACTGTAAGAGGATCGTTCGCCACCGAGACCTCCTCCCTCCCACAAACGGGGAGGGACCGCTTCGTCTAGAGCAGACCCTTGGCCTTCAGTTCGTTGTCAATCAACTCCTTGAAGGACTCGAAGGGACGAGCGCCGTTCAGGAACTGACCGTTGACGAAGAAGGCGGGAGTGCCGGCTACACCGACTGCAGCGCCGGCCTTCTTATCAGCCTCTACCTCAGCCGTGTACTTGCCCGAGTCCAGGCAGGAATTAAACGCTGCCGCCTCAAGACCCAACTCGCCGGCATAGGCCCTGAGATTCTCGTCGGCCAGAGCGCGCTGGTTGGCGAACAGCTTGTCGTGATACTCCCAGAACTTGCCCTGGTCATTGGCGCACTGAGCAGCCTCACCGGCCTTCGGGGCTTCCTTGTGCATCGGCAGCGGGAAGTCGCGGAAGACAATGGCTACCTTGTCGCCGTACGTCGTCTTGACCTGCTCCATCGTCGGATTGACTCGTGAGCAGTAAGGACATTGGAAGTCCGAGAACTCGATGATGACCACCGGAGCGTCCGCAGAGCCGTAGATCGGATCATCCTTGTCGAAGCTGACATCGAAGCGCATCGGCTGCAGGAACACCTGGACCCCGGCCTGAGCGCGAAGGCTGGCCATAAATGCGGTGCGGAGATCTCCTTCGTTCTTCCGCTGCATGTACGCCTTGACCCGAGGCTTGATCTGCTCGAAGTCGACCTGACCGCGGGGAGGGTTCTTGTCGAAGTACGCCTTCGCCTCTTCGTCACTGATCTCACCCACCTTATCGGTGACCTCGAGCTTGATGAGCGCCTCACTCGTGATGCCACGCTTTTCAGCCTCAGCGGCAACCAACTGGTCGTCGATCAACGTATCGAGGTTCTGCTTGCGCAGGTCGTAGGCCTGAGTCTTCAGTCGAGTCAATTGAGCAGCTGCGGCCTCGTCCAATTGGGCGTAGGTGATTTCTGTGCCATTGACCACAGCGGCCACGCCGGACTCGCCCGTGATGACTGCCGCGGGGCCGGAACTGCCAGCGGCTGAGGTCCCAGCGGAAGCTGTTGCACTGGTACTGGTTTCAGAAACTGGGGTGCAGGCGCCCACCACGACAGCGAGGGACAAAGCAAGAGAATAGAGGCTCAGCAAACGAAACATGATGTAGATCACCTGGGTTGTGGGATGTTGTGAACGCAGAAAACGACCTGCATCCGCTCTGTAAGGCGCAGCATGTTAACATCGAGTGTCGCATGGGTCATCCTCGATTCGTGTTCAAGGAGAATCGATGCTTCCCAATCAGCTCAAAGATCATGGCCGAGCCATCATCGAGACCGCCAAGGATCACCTCGTTGCTGCGCTGCAGGCTGCCCCGGAGGATGGCTGGACCGCCGTAGAGCTTGCAGTCGCTGGTGGCCTGCTAGTTGACGAAGCAAACTTCCCCGCCGTGCTGGCGCACCATCTCGCCCCCATCCTGGCCTCGGAAGGCCGCGCACGAATCGTCGAAGTAGGCGGCTTGACCCGGTACACCGCTATTCGGGAATCCCTCGCTGACCAGAGCTCGCCCATGGCGGCGGCTACCTCGGCACCCCAGGTTTGGAGTAGTGCTCCCGCAGACGAAGTCTTCGTCGACGGAGACTTCCCGCAGGCGCCCGAAGAGGCCGAAGCGGATAGCCCTCCCGAGGACCACGAGGGCCCCTGGATCCCTTGACCACTCAAGCCGGTTGACCGACCGGTAGCCGTTGACTACACTCCGCCGTCCGATCGATGCGCCCCGCATCGTTGGGTTTCCGGCTTCATGCCGGTAGGCAGAGTGTCGTGCGGCTGTGGCTCAGCTGGATAGAGCACCAGACTACGAATCTGGGGGTCGCAGGTTCGAATCCTGCCAGCCGTACCACTCTCAGCCTGCTTCCCCATCCAAACAGCGAGAGAGTCGCTATTGCCCTGCCAGGGGACGCTATAGTTGCGCTTCGTGCGCATCGTCGTTTGCAACAGACTGACCGAGTACCTCGGTGTTGAAATTCTCTCGGCTCTCCTCAAGGAGCAGGGGCACTCGGTCGAACTGATTTTCGAGCCAGACCTACTGGCCGCGGCCTTCGTTCGCTCGCTCCCCGCCCCCCTCGCGGATCACCTCGACTCGGTACAGCGCGCCGCCCGCAGAGTACTCGCTCGCGAGCCCGACCTCGTCCTCTTCCCCTCAGAGATCAACTCCTTCTCATGGTGCGCCGAGGTGGGCGAGCAGATCAAAGATCGGCGGCCAGAGATTCTTCTACTGCATGGCGGCTTTCACACCACCAGCACTCCCGAGGACTGCATCACCAAACGCGGCGTCGACATGCTGTGTGTCGGGGAGGGTGACCTCGCGATCCCCGAGCTCATCAACGCCCTCGAAGAAGGTCGAGACTTCACCGCAATCGCCAACATCTGGGTCAAGGACCGCGCTGGCACCGTGCATCGGAATGCGCCACGCCCTCTGGTTCAGGACCTCGACAGCCTGCCCTGGCCTGACAAGAGCCTCTACTACGACGAAATGCCTGGACTCGCCCGCGAGTACATGTGTGTGACCTCTCGCGGCTGTCACTGGGCCTGCTCGTTCTGCTTCTACACCACGCTGTACTCGCTCTACGGTCGAGACGGCTACCTGAGGGCACGATCGCCGCAACACGTCATTGGCGAGCTGGTGGCGGCGATGAAGCAGTGGAACCTCGAGTATGTGGTCTTCCACGACGACATCTTCCCCTACTCCATTCGTTGGCTGCGCGAATTTGCTCCTCTGTATCGTGAGCAGGTCGGCCTCCCGTTCTCGTGCATTACCCACCCGCAGCTGATGCTCGACGAGAGCGTGGATCTTCTCGCCGAAATGGGCTGCCGATACGTGATCATGGGAGCCCAGACCGTCAATGAGGCCTCTCGTGGCCCCGAAGTAATCAATCGAAGTGAGTCCAGCGAAGACATCCGCATGGCCGTTGCTCGCCTCAAGTCCCGCGACATCTTCGTGCTGCTCGACCACATCTTCGGCATCCCCGGCGAGACCCTGGAGGACCAGGAGCGTGCTCTTCAGTTCTACGTCGATGCCGGCCCGGACGTCATCAAGCCCTTCTTCATGAGCTATTTCCCTGGAACGGATCTAAGTCGGCGCGCCCGTGATGGGAGTGGAATGTCCAACAGCGAGGTGAGTCGGAGCGAGGCCGGAGAGTGGGACCACTTCATGTTCGAGGGTGCTCTGAGTGGCGACGACTTCCGCGCCTACAACCTCGCCTATGCACTGTTTCCGTTGCTTGACGAGCAGGCCCGACGGGCCATGGTTCGCTTCGGCTTGCACCATCGACTGGCACCACTCAGTGGAGTGCCTGGAATGGGTAATCTCATCCTGATTCCGCGCCTGCTCTCGGGCCTTCTGGGTGACCGGGACATCCGCCCTAAGCTCTACCTGAACTACTTGAGCACCATCAGCAAGTACCGGCTTCGCAAGACATTCACTTGAGTGCTACTTTGGATCCTGGACTCCATGGTCGGGGCCAGCAGCTTACGGAATCTCTATGCCAAGCAGCAGATTGACTACGGCTCGTCAACTCGCTGGACTGGCGCGCAACCACCTGGGGCGGCTGGTGCGCGAGCGCCCCGAGCTCCTGCCCAAGCTCGCCGCAAACTACGCCCGCATGACCCTCGGCAGCGGTGATGTGCTGCGCACCGCGTCCATCGCCGTCACCAGCTCCTGCAACGCTACCTGCAGCCACTGCTCAGCCGACACCATGATGACAGAGACCACCCGACGTACCGACATGCTCACTCTCGAGCAGTACCGGAGCGCGATCGACGGATTCCTCGAGGCAGGTGCTATTTCGGTGAACATCACTGGCGGCGAGCCCCTCGTCAGCCCCCTGCTGTTCGATATCATCCGCCTCGTCCCAAGGCATCGAGGTGTGGTCAATATTCAGACCAACGGCCTGCTTCTGGATGATGAAGCAGCACGCAAGCTGGCAGATGCAGGCACCTGGATCGTAATGATCTCCCTCCACTCCCATCGACCGGGAGAGCACGATGCCCTGCTCGAGGTAGAAGGCGCATTCGACAAGGTGATGGCTGCCATCGAAAACTGTCATCGGTACTCGATGCCAGTGATCCTCAACTGCACACTCACGCACCAGAAGGTAGAGGACGGTACGCTGTGGGCGATGGTTGAGTTAGCTCGTGAGAAGGGGGTGACCGTCAACTTTGTTCAGCCCTGCACTACCGGCAAGTGGGAAGACCAGCGAGAGGTCGCACTGACAGCGGATGACTACGCTGAGTTCGACAAAGCGATGAAGCTCCCCTGGGTCGTGTGGGAAGGGAAGACGAACTACAAGGTCGATGGCTGCCGCCCCGGCATCGAGCGCCTCTACATGAGTGCCAGCGGCGACATCATTCCCTGCGCGTTCATCCACCTCAATTTTGGCAACATCAAGAAGGAAGGCGTCGCCGCCATCTGGGACCGCGTACGCCGATTCGAGCGCTTCCGCTCCGCGCCCAAGCGATGCATGGCGAGCAACGACGAGCAGTTCTACAACGAATACGTCACGGAGATTCGAGACCACGACGGGGCGCTGTTGCCAGTAGAGGATCATTCCCTATACGCAACGCAATACCCCGACGACTCTGCTGCAATCATCAGGTAGTGCCATGAAGGTCGTTTTCTGCAACCAATTGACCGAGATGCTCGGCGTTCAGTTGCTCTCAGCCCAACTGAAGCTGCATGGTCACGAGACGGATCTGGTGTTCGAGCCGAACCTCTTCGCCACCGGCGGGATCAGCAACCCCAGACTCATCGAGTTCCTCAGCAACGACGAACTCGTGATCGAGGAACTGCTGGCATCAGAGCCCGACCTCGTCGGCTTCCCCATCGAGATCAACGGATATCATTGGGCCCTCAAGATCGCTAGCGGACTCAAGGCGAAGCGCCCGAAGCTGCCCATCATCATGGGTGGTATCCACGCGACGCTCTGCCCAGAGATCGTCATCGAGCGGCCAGAGGTGGACTTCGTCGCAGTTGGTGAAGCGGAAGAGTCTCTCGTAGAGCTCTGCGACATCCTTGATGGTCGCCGCGAGGGAAGCCCGCACGAGATCTCCGGGATCTGGAGTCGCGAGGCCGACGGTACCCAGCACCGCAACGAGAACCGCGAGGAAGCGAGCGATCTCGACGCCTTCCCCTTCTATGACAAGGCGCTCTACTACGACAAGCTCCCTGGGCTGGCGTCGGAGTACATGACCACGATCTCCCGTGGCTGCCCCTACAACTGCAGTTTCTGCTTCTACAACGCGGTACATGACATCACGGGAAACCGAAACGTGCGGGTACGTAGCCCCCGCCACGTGGCTGACGAGCTCATCGCGGCCAGAGCCCGCTACCCGCAGATGGAGTCGATTCTCTTTCACGACGACATCTTCCCGGTGACGACTCGCTGGCTCGAAGAGTTCACTCCCATCTACCGCGAGGAAGTCGGCCTGCCCTTCGCCTGCATCACCCACCCGCTTCTGGTTACTGAGCGCATGGCGGAGCTGCTCGCAAAGGCCGGATGCAGATCCGTGATCATGGGGGTACAGACCGGAAGCGAGACCATTCGCCGCGCGATGATGGATCGTCATGAGACCAACGACGAGGTGATGGCGGCGATTCGGCGCCTCCGCGGACAGGGCATCTTCGTGACCTGCGATCACATCCTGGGAACGCCCGGTGAGAGCGAGGAAGATCAAGACCAGGCCTTCCTGTTCTACTCAGAAGCAGGCCCCAACGTCGTTAAGCCGCTGCCGCTCACCTACCTGCCACACACTGCGATGACAAAAAGGGCAATTAAGGATGGCGTGATCAGCCAAAAGGATGAAGACGACGCTGCCCACGGTTTCCTCAATTCCCTGATGTTCAAGGGCAGTGGCTACGACACCCAGTGGCGACCCTGGTTCATGATGTACGGCCTTCGCCCTATCCTCCCCAAGGAGGTCGCCTCTTGGATGGTGCGTCAGGGACACCACAAACAGCTGGCGCTGTTGCCCAGTCGCTTCGGTGTCGACCCGGCCGTGTTCTTCCTTCCCCGACTCCTTAGTGGGGTTGTCTTCGGCTACGACATCCGCGCGAAGTACCTCACCTGGCGATTCATCGAAATGTTCCAATACTCGTTGAATCGCAAGATTCGCTCGAAGCAGCTTGGGCTGCGCGCCCGCGTCGAGGACCCACCACAGCCCGAAGTCCCCTCCCTGGCCTCGCGCCTCACCTCGAGAGTCCTCCGTAACAAGAAGCGCGCTGGAGGTACCGAGGAGCGAATGCCCGGAGCCGGCCTGCTACCTCGCCTCACTCCGGGAATGTCCCGGCCCTGGGGACCCGGGGTCGAGCCAGGCACTAACATCCGCCCGTAAGG
>CAZEIY010000170.1:6758-8384 GCA_964512375.1 uncultured Rickettsiales bacterium
GCGGACCTTGCTCCCATGCGTGCTCCCGTTGTCGAAGCGGTCAGAGCCCGCGGACCAGCCCCGAGCGACCGAAAACGCGAGCGCTGCCCTCTCTGCGCAAGCGTCCGACTTGGCCCCTGTCTGCCCCTGCCAAACAACCCACTTCTCAAGTGTCGAGACTGTGGCCTGTGCAGCACAGAGCGCCTGGGCAGCGAGCAAGCGGTCGCTGAGTACTATCGAGGCCGGATCGCCCATGAGGGCAAGCTCGAGGACGGCGACAACAGAGCGGCTGAAATGGCCGCCTCGCAGGCCGAGCTGTTGAGCCATTTCATCGGATCGGGCCCTGGGAAGCTCCTTGAGCTTGGCTGTGCGGCAGGGCACCTACTCTCTGAGATGGAGGGGCGCGGCTGGCAGTGCTCGGGCGTGGAACTCAGCGAGCCCAGCCTCAACGCCGCGCGCGAGAGGATGAAGGGGACTCTTCACCTCGGAACTCTCGCAGACTTCGATGGGTCCCAGGCAAGCTTCGACTGCATTGCTGCCTTCGACGTGCTGGCACACCTGACCGACCCATTGGGCACCCTCAACCAGGCAGCTTCGCTGCTTCGACCCGGTGGCTGGCTGGTGCTCTCCACAGTGAACGAAGGGTGGCCGCTGGTGCCAGTCTTTCAACGCCTCTTCACCCTGCTACCTGCGCAAACGGCTGGTATCCGTGACGAGATGTACGAGGCACAGCACTACTGCTACTTCGACGAGAGCACCGTGGCCCAACTCATCCGTACCGCGGGTCTGGAACCTGTCGAAGCGCAGCCACTTGCGCCCTTTTCAGCGCGTCATTTCCGCAATCAGTATCCGCTGGGAAAGCGCCTAGCGCTGTCTGGGATGCTCGGCCTGGATCGGCTGATCGGTGCCAGCAGGAAGATGCTGGTGGCGGCACGCAAGCCGCGAGCCTGAAAGAGGCTTCTACTCACCTTTTGCCGAGAAGCCATTGAGAAAGGCCTTCGAGATGAGTTCGAGGTTGGCCTCGCGGGCTTTCTTCTTGCCATAGGCTACCGCCCTGGCCGTCACGTTACGGCCACCGAAACTAAATACCCAGGTACGCGAGGTGGTACGACGTTTTCGCTTGGTAACCACAAGTGCGTCCAGCCCCCAGACTGTCGTACCACTCAGAGCGCCAGGATTGCGCCTAGGGGACCAATAGCGGGCCAGAGTCTGCATGACCACATCCAGTTCAACTCCCTGGTAGGGAGACGGCACTTCCATGATCTCAAGCTGTCCCCAATCCCCTGAAAGCCACATACGCTTGTGATGCTGACCAATACCACTGAAGTCCTGTAGACCAGCACACCCGGCCGTGATCGTGAACTCGCCATGCAGGTCGTTGTAGGTGCAGTCCTCAGCCGACGCGGGCGTAGACACACAGACGAGCGAGAGGATGACGGAGGCGAAGAGTAGTACGTAGGGGAAGGGCTTCATAGCGGTCTCCAGGCGCGGAAGTGTGCCAGTGCCGGAGAGGGAGAGCAAGGATCAGTTGCAGGTGACCCAGCCGACCGCCCCACCTGGCGGACTCCCCATCGACTCATCACCGCAAGCCCAACAGGGTTCATCAGTGGTCCCCTCGTGGGTGGCACAGAACTCCACGGCTACGTC
>CAZEIY010000171.1:0-8357 GCA_964512375.1 uncultured Rickettsiales bacterium
CTCGATGGCGCGCGCCATCGCGTCCTGGTCAAGGTTGAAGTCGAACTCGTTCACTTGCTTCCCCTTTCGGAGGAGTCGCCGTCGCTCCTGTCCACGAGGCTCTGGAAGTCGCTGATGGTGTCGAAGCGGAGGTAGACGCTCGCGAAGCGCGCATAAGCTACCTGGTCAATCTGCGCCAGTTCGTTCAGCAGGTGCTCGCCAATCTCTTGTGATGCGACCTCGCGGGCAGCTGTTCCCTCGAGCTCATCCGCCACTCGCTCGACGATGTCTTCGATGATCTCTGCTGTGACCGAGCGCTTGCGACAGGCGGTACGCAGCGCTCGCCTCAGCTTGTCCCGCTCGAACTCTTCGCGGCGTCCGTCGCGCTTGACGACTAGGGGAACGATCTGCTCGCAGCGCTCGTAGGTAGTGAAGCGGGCGTGGCAGCTCTCGCACTCCCGTCTCCTGCGGATCTCGTGTCCCTCGTTGCTGGGCCGAGAATCCACCACCTTGGAGGCGAGGTGCGAACAGGACGGGCAGTGCATTAGCAGATGGCGTCGCGTGCAGCAGCCAGGCGGTCTGGGTAGATGGGGAAGTGCACGCAGAGGTTGCCGACTTCGGCGCGAATCCTTTGTTGCAGGCTCTCATTCTCCGGATCTCCGAGGACCTCGACTATCCAGGCACCGATCTGCTCCATCTCAGCTTCCTTCATGCCCCGTGTGGTCAGGGCTGGTGTGCCGATTCGGAGGCCTGAGGTGACGAACGGTGATCGGGTCTCTCCGGGTACGGTGTTCTTGTTCACCGTGATGTCGGCACCACCGAGAGCAGCCTCTGCGGTCTTGCCGGTGAGATCGGTGCCGCTCAGGTCGACCAGCATGAGATGGTTGTCGGTGCCGCCACTGACGAGGGAGAGACCTCCCGCGGTGAGGGTACCTGCCAGAGCCTGTGCGTTGCTTATGACCTGCTTTGCGTAGGTGGTGAACTCCGGCCGCAGCGCTTCACCCAGCGCGACCGCTTTTGCGGCAATTACGTGCATCAGCGGTCCACCCTGGATACCTGGGAACACCCTCGAGTTGAGGCGTTTGCCAAATTCCTCACGGCACATCGCCATTCCTCCGCGTGGTCCGCGCAGGGTCTTGTGGGTGGTGGTGGTGACGAAATCACAGTGCGGGATCGGGTCGACGTGAAGTCCGGTGCATACGAGGCCGGCGATGTGGGCAATGTCGGCCATGAGCAGGGCGCCCACCTCGTCAGCTACTGCGCGGAAGCGAGCGAAGTCGATCTCCCTGGGGTAGGCAGAGGCGCCACACACGATCATTTTGGGTCGCGTAGCGACCGCCAGATCGCGGAGGGCCTCGTAGTCGATGTGGCCGGTGCTCTCGTCGACCCCGTAGGCGACGACATCATAGAGCCGCCCTGAGAAATTGACCGGACTGCCGTGCGTCAGGTGGCCTCCGTGGCTCAGGTTCATGCCCATGATCCGGTCACCTGGCTCCAGCACAGCCATGTATGCGGCCATGTTCGCCTGGGCACCAGAGTGAGGCTGCACGTTGACTCGGTCACACCCAAACAGCTCGCGTGCTCGCTCGCGAGCGAGGTCTTCGGCGGCGTCCACGAACTCGCAGCCACCGTAGTAGCGCTTGGAGGGAAGGCCCTCTGCGTACTTGTTGGTTAGCACTGAGCCTTGTGCCTGGAGCACAGCCTCTGAGACATAGTTCTCAGAAGCGATCATCTCGAGACCGGCCTCCTGGCGTTCGATCTCACTGAGGATGAAGCGCGCGACGGTGGGGTCCTGGGTTGCCAGTGAGCTCATGATTTCTCCGGGGAAGGGGACAAGGAGAGGGGAGGGGCAGCCTCGAGGTCAGGATGGAGCGATCTTCTCGACCCGGCGTTGGTGTCGGCCACCTTCAAAGACGGCTTTGAGGAAGGCGTCGACCAACTCATCAGCTAGCGAGGTGCCGAGGATTCGGGCTCCGAGACAGATGATCTGTGCGTTGTTGTGTTCGACGATCATGCGTGCTGAGAAGACGTCAGAGACGACTCCTGCGCGGACGCCACTCACCTTGTTGGCCGACATCGCCATCCCCTGACCGGTCCCACACACGAGGATGCCCCGCTCAGCCGAGCCGTCAGCGATCGCTCGGGCCACAGCGTGCGCGAAGTCGGGGTAGTCGACGCTCTCGCTTGCGTGGGTGCCGAGGTCATTGATGGAGTGGCCCTGCTCGGCGAGACGCCTGGCGAGGTGGGCCTTGAGCTCGACGCCGCCGTGGTCGGATGCGAGGACGAGGCGCATGAGTTAGTCCAACTCGCCGAGCACGAGACAGGCGTTGGTGCCGCCAAAGCCAAAGGCGTTGGAGAGGATGTTGGTGACGTTCGTTTCGCGTGCCTGATGAGGGATGTAGTCGAGGTCACACTCAGGATCGGGATCGTCGAGGTTAATGGTGGGGGGTAACGCCCCGTTGTGCAGGGCGAGACCACAGATCACAGCCTCGAGCCCGCCAGCGGCGCCGAGCAGGTGGCCTGTCATGGACTTGGTCGAGGACACCGCCAGCTTGTATGCGTGGTCACCAAATACATGCTTGATAGCTTTGGTTTCGGCGACATCGTTAAACGGGGTGCTGGTGCCATGGGCGTTGATGTACTGGATGTCCTCGGGATTGAGCTTCGCGTCGCGAATCGCTCGCTCCATGCAGTCGCGCGCGCCGCTGCCATCTGGAGTCGGAGCCGTCATGTGGTGCGCGTCGGAGTTCGCGCCATAGCCCTTGAGCTCGCAGTAGATGCGCGCTCCTCGTGCCCGTGCGTACTCGAGTTCTTCGAGCACAACGATGCCGGCGCCCTCACTCATGACGAAGCCGTTTCGACCGGCGTCGAAGGGACGGCTCGCTCGCGTTGGGTCATCGTTGCGAGTCGACAGGGCCCTCATCTTGGCGAAGCCGGCTACGGACACCGGAATGATACCGGCCTCGCCACCGCCGGCTACCACTGCCTTGGCGTCGCCATACTGAATAAGACGCATCGCCTCACCGATGGAGTGGCTACCCGTTGCACAAGCGCTGACATGGGAGAAGTTGGGTCCCTTCGCTCCGAGCAGAATGGATACATGCCCCGACGCGAGGTTGATGAGGATACGAGGAATGAGAAACGGAGAGACTCGCTTGGGCCCGCGCTCGCTGAGTAGAGCGCTGCCCTCACAGAGCGATCCGGCACCGCCGATGCCAGAGCCGATGTACACGCCGACGTCGCGAGCGTTCGACTCGTTGACCTCAAGGCCTGAATCCTCGACGGCCATCACAGCTGCTGCGATGGATAACTGCAGGAAGCGATCGAGCTTCTTGACCTCTTTGGGCTCAATCCAGCGGGCTGGCTCGAAGTTCTTGACCTCGCCGGCAATGGTCACGGGATAGTCCGTGGTGTCGAACAGGCTGATCTGGCCGATGCCGCTGCGGCCATTCATCAGGCTGTCCCACAGTTGGTCCGAACTGTCGCCGAGCGGTGACAGGCTCCCCATTCCCGTGATTACGACGCGGTGGCTCACTGCTCTGACTCCTAACTCTTCCTGCTGAACCTACAAGTGGGAGGATGGCTAAACCACTGCTTCCCAGAAACACACCAGCCGAACCTTCAGTGGGCGCTCCGGCGCCTCGAAGCCCGGCCCAGAAGAGTGATGTCGCGACTCCACTGAGGGCCACGACGACGCGTCGCTACTTGCTCTGCGTCTTGATGTAGTCGATTGCATTCCGAACGGTCTGAATCTTCTCGGCTTCTTCGTCGGGGATATCCATCTGGAAGGAATCTTCCATGGCCATCACCAACTCGACGATGTCCAGGCTGTCAGCGCCCAGGTCGTCGATAAACGATGAATCCAGGTTGATTTCGTCGGCACTGATCTGCAATTGCTCGGCGACGATCTCTCGCACCTTCGCTTCGATCGACTCGGACATGACTTCTCAACTCCCTTGTTAGGGTGGCGCGGTCTTCTAAGCCAAGAGCGTTAGAAAAATCCGCTATTTGTTCATAACCCACTGAAATAAAAGACTTTTTGCCAATATCCAGGTGAATTGCGGCGATTCTACTCGGCCCCAACAGGCATTTCAACCGCATCTCGCGCTTCCTTGCGAATGGGTACGGACTGTCGAATCTGATCGAGCAGGGAGGAAGACGATACTTGATTTGCGAAACGGAGTGCGTTGGCAACTTCTCGAGGGCCGGCGGCACCGTGACCGATCACGGTGACCGCATCGATACCCAGGAGCAGTCCACCGCCGTACTCGCTGTAGTCGAGATCGGCCAGCGCTGCCCGCAGGGACGGTTTCATGAGTAGCGCCCCAGCTTTGCTCAGTACGTTGCGTTCGGCAGCCTCTCGCACCAGCGACTTGATGTGCATCGCCATCCCCTCGGCGGTCTTGAGCATGATGTTGCCGGTCCAGCCATCCGTGACGACAACCTGAACCTCGCCATCGAGAACCGAAGCGGGCTCGATGTAGCCAAGAAAGTTCACTTCCTCTGCGTGCTCGAGCAACTCTGCGGCAGCGCGAGTCAACTCAGTGCCTTTCTCGGCTTCGGTGCCGTTGCTGAGTACGGCGAGCTTCGGCCTGGTGATGCTGAAGGCTGCTCGCACAAGGGCTGCGCCCATGGTGCCGAACTGGAACAGGTACTCAGGCTTGCAGTCGATGTTGGCGCCGGCATCCAGTAAAACGACGGGTCCCTCTCTGCCAGGGAAGATGCTGGCAATGGCCGGTCGGAGTACGCCTTCACTGCGGCCACAGACGAACAGAGCGCTCGCCATGGCGGCGCCAGAGTTTCCCATTGTGACGACGGCATCAGCCTGGTCCTTGCTGACCAGCTCGAAGGCTACGCGCAGTGATGAATCGCGCTTGCGGCGGGCCGCAGAGACGGCCTTGTCGTCCATCTCGACCACTTCACTCGCGTGGGCCAGGTGGACGTTGGGGGGCAAGCCACCTCGCTCGGCGATTTCTTCGCCCAGTACGGCCTCGTCGCCCACCAACAGGATCTGAAAGCCGTGCTTCGCGGCTGCAATCGCCCCTTCGACGTTGCTACCGGGCGCGTTGTCGCCACCCATGGCATCGAGAGCTATGCGCACGTAGAGCTACCTCCTCACTGCTATGGCAGCGGGATGAATTAAGGACTTGTGGGAACCCGGAGGGCGGGCCAGGGAGCTCAGGCTTCTTCGATTTCGAAGACCTTGCGGCCACGATAGGTGCCACATTCCTGGCAGACGTGGTGACGTTGCTTCCAGGCGGCACAGGTCTCGCAGCGCACCAGGGCAACGTTGAACTGGATAGCGTCGTGTGATCGGCGCTTATCCCGACGGCTCTTGCTGGTTTTTCTTTTCGGGACGGCCATGGTCTCGATACTCCTTAGGAACGCTGGGCCCCTTCCAGGGCGGCGCAATTATCTACGTCGCTTGGCCCCTGTCAAGGGCCTGAGTGGACGAAATGGACTTCACTCGTCGAGCTTGAGGCCCTTGAGGGAGGCCCAGCGGTGATCGATTTCGGGTTTACAGCTGCATTCCTGCTCGTTCAATTCGGCGCCGCACCCAGAGCAGATTCCCCTGCAGTCATGCATGCAGAGGGGCTTGTTCGGGAGGGCCAGGACCAATTCTTCGCCCAGGAGTTCACCGAGGTCGAGCTTGTCGGCAGGCAGGAGATCCCGGTCCAGGTCGTCGCTGGATAACTCCAGATCCTCGGAGACCTCCTCGGGTTCAGAGCGGAGAAAGACCCGAAGAAAGTCTCGCTCCACTTCTTGGAGGAAGGTGTTCGCGCAGCGCGAGCAACTTGCCGGCAATGTCGCTGCCAGGGAACCTTCGACGTCGACTCGATCGGGCCAGGGACTGACTGCGAAGGACGCCGTCCCAGAAGTTTTTTCATTCTGCCCCTCGGCCAGTTCTCTGAGAACCTGGGCGTAGCGGGGTTCGGCCTGGTCGACCTGTACCTGCAGGCCGTGATCGGGGATCTCGGCCACCTTGATCAGCAGGACAGACTTCACGAGCCGTGTTCCTCGACGGCTGCGGCCTGTCGGGCTACCTCGAGCCCCATACCAATGCGCAGCAGAGTCTTCGCTCGCCCCAGGGCAGCGAGGGTCTCATAGAGGCCGGGTGACACGCTGGTACCGGTGACGGAGACACGGATTGGCTGGGCGAGCTTGCCCATCTTGACCTCGAGCGTCTCCAGCACAGCCAGGAGGCTCTTCTCGAGGCTCTCTTCATTCCAGTCGTCGAGCTGCGACAAGGCGGACAAGGCGGCCTCGAGGCGGGGCACTGCGGCTGCTCCGAGGAACTTGCGGCTTGGCTTGGCCTCATAGGTGACATCGCTGTCGGCGCGCCAGTAGAAGGCGCCCTGATCCACCAACTCAGTCAGGGTTCGGGCGCGCTCTTTGAGGGTGCCGATGCGTCCAGCCATCTCGGCGTCGGGGCTGCTGTCAGGGTGGCCCGCAGCATCGATGAGTGGGGCGATGAGTTCAGCCAGGGCTTCGTTGCTCAGCGCGGTGATGTATTGACCGTTGAGCCACTCGAGCTTCTCAGGGTTCCAGACGCCGGGCGAGCGTCCGACAGAGTCCAGTGAGAAGAACTCGCACAGCTCCGCCCTGGTGAAGATCTCCTGGTCGCCATGGCTCCAGCCCAGGCGCACCAGGAAGTTGATCATGGCGTCTGGGAGGTAGCCTTCCTCGCCGTACTGCATGACGTTCGTGGCGCCGTGACGCTTGCTGAGTCGCTTCTTGTCCGAGCCGAGAATGAGCGGTGCGTGGGCGAACAGCGGTGGTTCTACACCGAGCGCCTGGTAGAGCTGGATCTGCTTAGGCGTGTTGTTGAGGTGGTCATCACCGCGCACCACGTGCGTCACCTGCATCGTCATGTCGTCGACCACGACCACAAAGTTGTAGAGAGGGTCGCCGTTGGAGCGAACGACGACCTGATCGCTGAGTTCCTTGTTCTGGAAGACCACGTCGCCGCGAATCAGATCGCGCACTGTCGTCTCTCCGTCCAGGGGTGCCTTCAGTCGAAGCACATAGGGGGCGTCATCGGGCCACTGGTCCTGCGTGAGTTCGCGACAGGTGCGATCGTAGGCAGGCTTCCTGCCATCCTTTTGAGCAGCCTCTCGCTTCTCTTTGAGGAGCTCTGTGCTGCAGTAGCAGCGATACAGGTGCCCCGAGGAGATGAGCTGGTCCACATAGCGCTGGTAGACCGGACCGCGTTGACTCTGAAAGTAGGGAGCGTGCGGCCCCCCGACCTCAGGACCTTCATCCCAGTCCAGTCCAAGCCAACGCAGCCCATCGAGGATCGCCTGGATGCTCTCGTCGGTGGAGCGGGCCCGGTCGGTGTCCTCGACGCGGAGTATGAACTGACCGCCGTGTCGTCGCGCGTAGAGCCAGCAGAAGAGGGCGGTGCGTGCGCCGCCGATATGAAGGAACCCCGATGGGCTCGGAGCGAAGCGCAGGCGTGGGGCAGTCATTGGAACTCCGCGAGGGTGCAGGTCGATCTTTTCTGCGGGTCACTGGATAATGGAGTCGCCGCTTCTAACACCGGTCCAGGAGAGCGTCAATCAGTCCTCGTCAGCCCCCTGCCGCCCTGCTCTTTGGCGTCCTGGTCTTTCTCTCGAGTGGCCCGGCAGGGGCCTTCGAGTTGGCCCTCTCTGCCGAGGAAGATCCCCAGCCCCTTCACTGGGAGATAGAAGATGGTGGCCCGATCGTCGTTCGTCACCATCTGCTCGGTGGCGAGGGGTTCTTCTCGCCGCTTCTGGAGGCGGCCAGCCGACGAGCCATGATGACCTGGGCGGTGGAATCGGGCTCGAGCATCTCGTTCAGCGAGGGACCGATCTTTAGCGGCCCACCGTGCCCCCATGCTCTGCCTCCAGGTCAGTCTGCTGAGCTCGTGTGCGGGGGCCCGACCATCGACGTGGACGGTCACTCAGCGCTGTTCTTTATCGAGTCGAACTGGCCTTATGGGGAGGAGGTCATCGCGCTTACCAGCGTCTCCTATGAAGCTGGAGGTCGGTCTGTGGATGCAGACATCTCATTCAATGGGGAGGACTTCTCCTGGTCTCTCGGGGATGCCGGGGTGCGAACGGACTATCAGTCCATTGTTCTGCACGAGCTGGGGCACCTGCTCGGCCTGGCCCACTCGGCCCAGGACGGCGCCGTGATGAGCATCGACTACCAGGATGGCGATGTGGTGCGCGATCTGCACACGGACGATGCCCTCGGCCTCGCCCAGCTCTATCCGTGCGCGTCACCGCCATGCATTGGTGGGGTCAGCTATGAGCCGAGCCAGAGCGGCTGCACCGGACAGGGCAACTCCTCTTCGAGTTCGTGGTCGGTGCGGGCCGCAGCGCTTCCGTTGTTCGTTCTCTTGGCGCTGGGCG
>CAZEIY010000172.1:0-8356 GCA_964512375.1 uncultured Rickettsiales bacterium
GCGAGGTTCAGCTGAGCACCGAGAAGCTCGCCTGCCACGATTGACCACAGGCACAGCGCAGCAATGAGAGAGAGGAGCAGGTTTCGTTCCTCGTCGAGCCCGCGTACTGCCAGCGCGGCCATCCCAGCGAGAATCCAGGCAGACATGCTGATCCAGTGTTCAGCCGGCCAGGAAGACGCGAACAGGTGGTGCGACATGCGCACCTCAAGAACGTCGCGCCAGGCGGGGTCAATCCATAGCGATGCCCCCGATGCCCCTCCATTAAGCAGCCAGAGCACCAACACCGGACTGGCGAGCAGTGGGCAGGCCAGCGGAGAGAGCGCTTCTCTCCAATCAATTCCTCGCACGCCGCGCTCTCGAAGGCATCTGATTAGGTGGACTGCGGTCAATGCAGCGGCCAGCCCTGAGGCCGAAGGGACGTGCAGGTTGGCGGCGATACCCAGGAGAGCGAAGGACAGAGTGGTTCGTCTCGAGGCGAGCGCAGCGATGGCAAAGACCTCGAGCGGCAGCGCTGCGGTGCGGTTCAGGAACAGCGGATCAAGGGTGAGCGCGCCCCCGAGGGCGAACTGAGATGGTGCGAGCACAACAAGCGTCAAGATGGCGATAGTGCGGTCCTTCCAGAGCACCATCGACAGGTGGAAGATTGCGGCGCCCGTGGCAATGAGCGCTGCGAGGTAGCCAATCGCCGTCCATAGAGGGACGCTCAGGAGTTCAGCCAGGGGCGCTTGAAGGGCCCAGAACAAGCTGTGGTGGTGCCTGCTCGAGGCCGCTAGAAGATCTCCCTCCCAGTGCTGCGGATGGCTCTGCAGATCGAGAAAGCACAGGTGGATAGCGTGGTCCGCCTCGCCAAAGACGTAGCCGTTCAAGGCAAGGGCAAGCCCGGCGAAGGCCACACTGACAAGGGCGATGAGCCCGGTTTCTCTGGACAGAACTGCTCGCAAGGGCCCATATAATGCCCCGGCCCGGCGCTGGCCGGAGGAATGGAAGCCATGAACTGTATCGAGACCATCCGCTACGACCGTGTTCTCTCTCTCTCTTTGTTGTCCGCATTTGTGGTCGTGGTCAGCGTTATGTGGTCCTTTGAGGTTCGGGCTGAGGTGCCGGTGGCGGTCTTTCCTGACTGCGGGGTGGCGGGCGCGCTAGATGGCTGTCCGCAAGAAGCCTCTGGTGACTGGAAGCTGTGGGGGCACACTCCAGACGAGGTGCTCGATACCTTGAGAGAAGCCGAGGTAGAGCTCGGTATCGGGAACAACGCTACAGGTGCCTGGCGTCACACAACGGGTCGTTGGGATCAGGTCATCGTGGTTGCCGATGGTGGGATCGTCTGGCGAACACCCGATCTCATCAACAAGGTACTGCTCAATACTGCAGAGCTACCCCTTCCTCAGGATGCCGCCGGCGTAGAGGCCGTCAGTCACGATCTGGATGGCAATGGAGTTGCCAACACGGCGGACTGGTCACAGGACCCCAGGGTGTTGATTGATGCGGGCGATGATCGCTCTGATGAAGTGCTCGATCCCAGCGATCTCATCGCCACCTTCAGCGACGGCATAGATGACGACCTCAATGGCTACATAGATGACATCGCGGGCTGGGATTTCTTCGAGCGCGACAACGATGCGGGAGCGACCAACGAGGGTCATTATGGCGACCACGGTAATGGCGTGGCCCGCATTGCTGGCGGTGAGGCGAACAACGGCGGTCGCGTCGGTGTCTGTCCGAATTGTTCGATCCTTCCGGTGCGAATTGGTGATGCCTTCATCGCGAGCGGAGACATTCTGGCCGAAGCCGTCGCCTTCGCCACCGGCCATGACGCCGCGTCGATGACTCTTGCGGTCGGCGGCATCCTGACTCCTGATTGGCTGGGTGAGGTGTTTGCAAACGCCTGGGACAACGAGCTGATGATCGTCGCGGCTGCCGGTGACGAGACCAGCCTCCATCGCAACTTTCCCGCGGTCGATCCGCACGCGCTCTTTGTGCACACCATTGGTGCAGATACCGACGACTGGGAGCATGCAGGCAGCTACTTACGTTTCGTGAACTGCAACAACTTCGGGCCGCGCATGGACCTGGTCTCCGCGTCGAAAAACTCCTGCGCAACCGGTTCGGTCGCCTTCATCGCCGGCGCGGCCGCTCTTGTTCAGTCGGCTGCTGTGGACCACCTGGGGGATCGTCTCAGCAGCGCACAGCTCTATAGGGTGCTGACTCAGACGGCTACTGATATTGATGTGGCCGAGAGCCGTGGGGAGGATGCTGACCCAGAGCTCTTCCCTTCCTATCCAGGCTGGGACCAGTACTTCGGCTATGGCCGAGTGAACGTAGGCGCTGCGGTCGAAGAGGTCCTGGCGGGCGCGCAGGGACCGGCTGCCAAGATTACGAGTCCCGAGTGGTTCTCGTTTTTCGCAAGGCGTTCCTTTGATGAGCAGGGCCGCGAGTTTGGTAGCGTCGATAGCGTCTCGGTGCACGGTGCGATAGAGGCTCTTCCTGGTCAGAGCTGGAGCTATCGGCTGGAGTGGGGGGTCGGCTCGGACGTCGCAGAGGGCAGCTGGATACTGATTGAGGCCGGCGAGGGCGAGGGGGACTTCTCGGGTGAGTTCGGCCAGCTCGACGTGGCCGAGGTGCCGAGCGCCGAGCCGGGTGCCTCTGGCTGCGCGCCAGGACCCTTTCCCGAGCCTTTCGATCCCCTTGCTGCCAGTGGTTTTGATGCCAGCTACCAGGCGCCAGAACTCGCGCCTACTGACGGCATCCTCGGCCGGGTCGACAAGCTCGACCCCTATGGCCTGACCCTGCGGCTGGTCGTGCAGGACGACCAGGGAAGAGAGAGCGTCGAGCGCCGCCACATCTATGTCCGGGAGGACCCCAGGATGCTAGCCGGCTATCCGGTGGCGCTGGACTCGTCGGTGGAGTCCGCGCCGGCCCTGGCAGACTTAGATGGCGACGGCATCTGGGAGGTAGTGGTCGCTTCGGGAGACGGCACGGTGCACGTGCTGGACGGCAGGGGGCAACCACTTGCCGGCTGGCCTGTGCGGGTAGCCCTTCATCCTGCGGTAGACCCGGAGCGCGAGGATAATCACCTCGGCGCGCCGGCGATGGGCGGTGCGCTGGCTGCTGATGCACGTCAGTCGATCCTGGCGGCTCCTGCTGTAGGTGCACTGGATGGTGCGGGCAACCCCGATGTGGTGGCGGCGACCATGGACGGAGAACTCTATGCCTGGCGTGCGGATGGCTCGTTGCGTCCGGGCTTTCCGGTGCACATGAACTACGAGAATTGCGCCCCTGAGCTGCGTGATGAGGATCATCGCTATGACTGTGGCTTCGGTGCCGCGCCTACCCTTGTGGACATGGATGGAGACGGTCGGCTGGAGATCCTCCAGCCCGGCATGGACCAGTGGCTGTACCTATGGGACAGCGACGGCGTCGCCGTGCCTGGTTGGCCAGTGAAGGTGCAGGACCCCAGCTTCGAGGCCATCGCCAACCGCGAGGGTCGCATCCTGTCCAGTCCTGCGGTGGGTGACATTGATGGGGATGGCGGCATGGAGATCGTGCTCGGCACCGGACAGACAGCAGGCTCTGACTTTGGCGGCTACGGCGTGCTCTATGCCCTGGATGAGGACGGCTCGCTGCTTGATGGCTGGCCCATTACGCTCTTTGCGGGTTTTGCTGGAGCGCTGCCGGTGATTGGCGAGGGGATTGTGGTCAGTCCGGCGCTCGCCGATGTGGATGGCGACGGTGATCTCGAGATTGGCGCTAACTCTACGGCCGACCAGGGTGCGCTCTACAATCACGACGGTACGGTTGCCGTGGACTTTGCTGCGACCCGGCAGAACTATGGTCCCTACGCCACTACCGAGGAGCAGGCCGTCCTGTTGATGCTCTCACCCGGTGCCTTTGCCGACGGTGACGGAGATGACATCCCCGATTACTTCGCCGCGGGCACTTCGCTCAGCTATGGCGCGAACATCCTGGCCTGGGCGACACTTTTTGATCACGATCATGCGCTGGTCGGCTACTCGAGCGCTGTCGATGAAGATGGCCGCGGCTATCCACTGGCGGGCTTTCCAAGGCAGATCGAGGACCTCCCTCTGTTCTCATCGAGCGCGGCTGCAGATCTGGACGGCGACGGAAATGCTGAGGTGGTGTTTGCCTCGACGCTCGTCGCCAGAGCCTGGAATTCCAATGGGGTGCCAGCCAAGGGTTTTCCTATGTTCCACGGTGGTTGGGTACTTGGGGGGCCAGCGCTTGGTGACATCGATGGGGATGGCTATCGCGACATGGTCTTTGCCAGTCGTGAGGGATACGTATTCGCCTGGCGTAGTGACGGCCGCGCCGATGACAGCGGAGAGTGGCTGATGATGGGGCACGACGCCCAGCGCACCGGAAACTATCACCTTCCAGTACCTGGCCAGGACGGGCCGCCGCCCGAGGAGCCTGAGCAGTCCTGTGCGGTGGGGGCTGGCGACGGCAGCGCAGGAGGAGTGGTCTTGCTGCTGTGCGTATTGCCCACCCTCTTGCGGCGGCGCCGTGGGATCGGCAGACCTTGAGCCACCCGACGAGGTAGCCTTCCCGAGAAGGAGGGATGGATGAGCGCGAAGCCTTTCGCCTGCTGGCTACTTGCCGTGGCTGCGTTGCTCTCGGGGTGTGCCTCGCCCTCAACCGCTTGCCTCGAGCGCACTTTTATAGGGGATGTGCGTCTCGACTCTGAAGCCATAGAGGAAGGGCAGGCGCTGCGATACCAGCGTATTGACGGATCGTTGACCATCTCGGGCGTGCCAGGTTCCGCGCTGAGCATGACCTGCCTGCACGAGGTCAGCGGAAGCATTTCAGTCCTACAAAACCCGGCGCTTAGGGATCTGGATCTACCTCAGCTTGTCTCAGCCGGAGCTTTGCTTGTCATGCACAACGGCTCTTTGCGATCCCTGCGAGCGCCCTTATTGGGACGGCTGGATGCCGAACTGCGCCTGGATCGAAACCCCTCGTTGGAGAGCGCCCGGTTTCCCACCCTGTCGGAGGTGAGAGGGAGTGTGGTGATCGCTAACAGCGGCGCTCTTCACGCCATGGACCTACCTGCACTGAGTGAGCTGGGCGGCGAGTTGTGGCTGCATCACAACGGCTTGCTCGAGCGCTTCAGCGCGCCCCTGCTGCTGCGTAGTGCGCGGGGCCTTCGGCTGCTCGCAAATCCCGCACTGACTCAGCTCGAGTTACCTGCCCTCAGCTCTCTCGGAAAGGGCCTCTCCTTGCTGAAAGAGGGACTGTCTGAGCAACTCTCGCTGCCCTCGCTCTCTGTGGTGGTGGGTCCGCTCATGGTGGAGGGGAACTCGAGTCTTGTCAGGCTGGACCTGCCTCAGATGACTCAGGTCGAAGGGGACCTGGTCGTTCGAAAGAATGAGAGGCTACAGGGGTTGGTTGCTTCCAGCCTGGACTCTGCCGAGAGCGTCGAGATCACCGCGAACCACTCCACTCCCTTCGGACCCTGTCGGGGTACCTGCTGGTGTCTTCGCCCTCGCTCTCGGAGTTCAGGATGCCTGAGCTGGAGAGCGTCTCGCTTCGTGTGGATCTGCGCGACAACCTGCGTCTTGCTGAGTTGTCTCTGCCGAGCCTTCAGGGGGTCGGTCAGGGCCTGCTCGTAGTGCGTAACCCACAGCTCGAGGTACTTGGCCTGGAGCAGCTACGGAGCGTGGAGTGGTCTCTGGATCTGGTGGAGTGCGGTGCTCTTCGCGAGCTGAACTTCCCGCAGCTTGAGCGCCTGGGTCGAGGTCTCTCGGTGTTGCATAACGCTCGTATCAGTTCTCTGCTGGCGCCGCGACTCGTGGAGGTAGGCGGCGACCTGCTTGTGCGCGATAACGCCGCTCTCTCAGCCATCGACCTTGCCGGGCTGAGACAGGCAGGGGATGGACAGGTTCTTATCGCCGAGAATCCCATGCTCGCTGAACTCAGCATGCCCTCGCTCTCGTCACTTCCTGGAACCCTGGCTGTACATCACAATCGGGGGCTTTCTTCCCTACAGATCCCGCAGCTCACCGAGGTGGGTCGCTATCTCTCGTTACGTCACAATCCGAAGCTCTCCACCTTGCAGTTCACCGCTCTCTCTCGCATCGTGCGTCACGTTGAGTTGCGGGCACTGCCTGCTCTCAGCAGGAGCAGAACGGGTGCGCTGCGGGCTCTGGTGGATGAGAGAGAAGAGGATCTCGCCGCGCCCGCGCCAATTGCGTCCATCGAGCCGGATGATGCCGATTCTGCATCGCAGCCCCAGCCGGAGGAACCCGGTCTGCAGGTGGCCGGGGCGGGAGGCCAGCCTCCCAGCCTCGAGCAGCTGCGGGAGGCCAATGCAAAGGCCAGAGAACATCTGGATGCAGGCCGCTTCGCGCAGGCTCGAACTCTGGCCGAGGAGACGATCGCCCGGGCCGGTTCGGACGAGGAGAGCCGCGACCAGCTTCGCGACACCCGCAAGGTCCTCTCTCGCGCTATGGACGAGCTGGGCGATGGAGCGGCCGCCGAGCAGGGCCTCAAGCTGGCTCTGGCGCACGAAGATGCCGGTCACTGGAACTGCGCGTACCAGGCGTTGGGAGTGCTCTATTCGAAGGCGGGCGATCTTGGTGGCGGACACTCCCGCCCCGTCGATCTGAGCGCGCCGCCCGAGCATGACGCTGATGCCAACTTTCGTGCCGCTCTTCGCTATGCGGAGGCTCATCGCAACAAGGACGCCCTGCGCCTGGTGGAGCGTGCTCTCGCCGTGGAAGCTAAGCCGCGCTTCATGGCGCTCCAGGCCTTCTTGCTGGTGGGAGCGAAGAACTATGAGATGGCGCGGCCGCTCTTTGCGCAGGCGGCGCAGAGCCTGCCCAGGGACCCTGGCCCGGCGGTCGGACGGGGGCACCTGCTGGTGGTTGCCCAGGACTACGAGGCGGCCAAGCGCGAGTTCGACGTGGGTCTCGCGCGGCTCGGAGCGACCTCGATGAGGGAAGTTCACGGTGGCTACCTCGACTTTGTCGAAGGGATGGCCCGGCTGGGTCTCGGCTGGTTGCACGCTAATCAAGATCAGCATGTGCTGGCGCTCACTCACTTTGACGCCATCCTCGAGCATCGCCCCGACGACCTGCTCGCGAATCTGGGTCGTGGCAATTCGCTTATGGGTCTCGACGATCTGGACGGAGCACAACAGCAACTGAGGCGTGTGCTCCAGATCAATCCGGGCAACCCCTATGCGCGTTCTGAGCTTGCCTCGATTGATCTCGCCAGGGGAGATGTTGCTGCCGCTGAGGAGGGCTTCCGAGCGGCGCTGGAGGCGCACGATGCCGGCTATACCTGCCCATACGAGGGACTCGGGCTGGTCTATCTGCGTCAGGGCCGGGTCAAAGAGGCGCAGGCCAACTTCGAGAAGGCGATCTCTCTGAACCCGGACATCGAGTACAAGAAGTTTAACGGTCTGGCGCGCATCTACATGCAGGACGGCAGGCTCGACGAGGCCGAACAACTGCTGCGCCGCTCGATGCGTAACTTTCCCCATGACGGCAAGGCCGCAGCGATGCTGGTCGAGCTGGAGCAGCTTCGCGACGAGAACAGCCGCTGAGCAGCCCCCTCTCTCGCGGTTCGAGTCGTGTCGGTCTGGCTAGAGGCCCGAGATGCTCACGTCCGCCGCGCCAATGGTCGGCAGGGCAGTGACGGGAGAACTCGCCGAGAAGTTGGCCGCTGCTCCCCAATACACATACGAGTCAACCAATGTGCTGCTTCCTGCTCGTCGATTAGCGAAGACGATGTCTACCTCACCATCTCGATCGAGGTCGCCGATAGCGCTAGCCCAGGCACCTGCCGTGGGGAGCACGTCGCGGCTTTGCAGGGAGTAGGCGCCATTGGGGTCGCCTCGGTAGACGAACGAGTTGATCTCGTAGCCAGGGCCGTAGATGAAGCGGTTGGCGAAGACGATGTCGAGCTCACTATCCGAATTCACGTCGCCGACGCTGACTCCCCAGGAGCCTTGGGTGGGTAGCAACATCCGATAGGTCGTACTGAAGAAGGGCGAACTACCCGAGTTCCAGTAAATGTAGGAACTGATGTAGCAATTGTTGGGTCCCAAATCACGTGTCCACGTTTCAGCGTGCGCAGTGCAGTCCGACTGAGTGACCCATGCCGGGTTCGAACAGGTGCCATTGTTGCAAGAATTCGAGAACACCAGATCGACATCACCATCGGAGTCGAGATCCCCCACGTCGACGCCTGTCGCTCCCATGGTCGGCACCTCGACACGATTGTTCTCGTCAAAAAAGCCGCTCGCTGAGCCCCAGAACACATAGGAATTGAGTTCATAGTCCATGCCATTTCGGAAGGTGGCGACTGCCAGATCGAGGTAGTTATCACCGTTCAG
>CAZEIY010000173.1:0-8331 GCA_964512375.1 uncultured Rickettsiales bacterium
CCACGCTGGCCTCCATGTCGGCGATCAGATCTCGACTACAGCGGTCCTCGACACCATCGAGGTCAAAGAGAGTGGCCGCATCCTTGGCTTCTCTTTCGTGACCCGCAAGGCAGACGACACCCTGGTGGCGGACGGCACAACCACCTACTTCGAGCGCGGTGAGCAGTCAGGAAAAAAGGCGAACCTGGACCACGATGACGAAGAGACGGCAACTGTGCTGATGGTCAAAGAAATCACGACTCTGCCCAATCAGAGCCTGCTCTACGCCGAAGGCTCGGGCGATCGCTTCCCAATCCACACCAGCGACGAATTTGCCCGCTCAGTAGGTCTGCCCGGCATGATCCTTCATGGCCTCTGCACGCTGGCACTGAGCACCCGCGCTGTCGTCAAGCGATCGGCGGATAGTGACTGGTCTAGGCTCTCGACCATCGCATGCCGATTCTCGAAGATCGCCCTGCCGGGAGAGCGGTTGCGCGTTATCGCTTATCGTAATCAAGCTGATGCGGTCGATTTCGAGACCTACAATCTGTCCGGCGACACGGTGATCACCGACGCAATCGCCATATTCCGCAAGAACTGAGGACCTCCCATGAGCACCAGCGATCCCGCTGTCGTCACCTGTGCCCTGACCGGCGCTCTGACCAACCCAGCTATTTTTCCGGTTCCAGTCACCCCCAAAGAGATGGCCGACGCCGCAGAACAGGCCTGGAACGCCGGCGCCACCTGCCTGCATACCCACTACCGCAATCAGGAGCCCGGCATGGGCTTCATGCCGTGCTGGGACCCGGATGTGGTCGCCGAGATTGATGCCGCCATTCATGACCGGGTTCCCGACATGTTGATCTGCATGTCCACGGGTGTCATGGGCGATGACCTGAGCGGCCCACTGAGCTGCATGGAGCGTATCCGCCCCGAGATCGCAGCGCTCAATGCCGGCAGCCTCAACTACCTCAAGGTACGCCGCGACGGCACCTGGGCCTGGCCTCCCCTACTGTTCGACAACACCGTCGATAAGGTCGAACGCTTTCTCGCCGAAATGTAGCGCCTTGATGTGCTCCCCGAATGCGAGTGTTTCGATACGGGCATCGTCCGTAGCGTCGCTTTGTTTGCCCAACGAGAGATGCTTCCCAAACCCATCCATGTCTCATTCGTCATGGGAGTAGCCAGCGGCATGCCTGCCAAACCTGACTGGGTGCCCCTGCTCGTCGATGAGCTACCGGAAGGCGCGGAGTGGCAGACCATCGCGATCGGACGCCAGGAAGTCTGGGAAGTTCATCGAAAGACCGCTGAACTCGGTGGCCACATGCGTAGTGGACTCGAGGACACATTCTATCTGCCCGATGGCAGCAAGGCCGCCAACAACGGCGAACTCATCGACGCCCTCGTCAAGACCGTTCGCGAGACGGGTCGCGAGATCGCCTCCATCGAAGAGACCCGCCGAATCATGGGCGTCACCCGAGGAGCGGCATGACCGTGAAGACGGCGCGTCCAAGTGCTCTTCCCCTCCTCCTGCTCCTTCTAGCTGTCCTGTTCGCCACGCCCGGCTGTGACACAACGGACGCGGACGCGCCCACCTATTGGCAAGATGTCGCGCCCATCCTTGAGGGACGGTGCGTGACCTGCCACTACCAGGGCGGTATCGGCGGATTTGACCTTGGCAGCTTCGAGCAAGCCAGCACCTGGGCGAGCGCCATCGCGACAAGTGCATCTACTGGCGCCATGCCACCCTGGCCCGCCGAAGAAGGCCCCTCCTACGACTACAACTGGAGCCTGAGCGACGACCAGGTGGAGACCCTGTCCGCATGGGCAGAGGCCGGCGCCCCTGCAGGAGAGGAGGAAGCCCCAGGCAGCGCATTGCCGACCGTTGGTTCTTCGTTAAGCCGCGTCGATCTGAGCCTCACCATGCCCGAAGCATATAGCCCTCGAAGCGACTGGAGCGATGACTACCGCTGCTTCGCCATCCCATGGACAGGCACCGAGCCTACCCACATCACCGGCTTCAACGCCGTGCCTGGCAACACCGAGATCGTGCACCACATCGCCGCCTTCCTGGTCAGCTCCGACAACCTGCTCGGCGACTCGGTGTTCGAACAACTAGCCGAATGGGAAGCGGGCGAAGAGGGGGCGGGATACACCTGTTTCGGCGGACCCAGCGGTCCCGGTGACGACCTCCAGCTACCGATCCAGCAGATCGCACAGTGGGTGCCTGGCAGCCAGGGCCTCAACTTCCCGGCAGGCACAGGCATCGAGATCCTGCCCGGCTCGTACATCGTGCTCCAGATGCACTACAACACCAACCCCGCGACGCCTGAGGCCACCGACCAGAGCACTATTGAGCTCCGCCTCGACGCTGACGTCGAGAGTAAGGGTGCCTTCACCCCGTGGCTGGACATGTCCTGGGCTCTCGGTGACATGGAAATCCCGCCTCTGGTCAGTGACTGGAGCTTCACCGCGGCCTCGGACCCACGGAACTTCTTCGAGCTACTGAATCCCGACCTCGACCTCAGCGCTGGATTCACAATCTACAGCGCCATGCTGCACATGCACCGCCTGGGCACCTCGGCAGAGGTACATGTACTGCGTGCAGATGGCACAGAGGTACCCCTCCTTAACATCCCGCGCTGGGACTTCGACTGGCAGCTCAGCTTCCAACTCAGCGAGCCCGTCGTGTTCTACGATGGCGACCAGCTCAGCTTGACCTGCACCTACGACAACACCGAAGAAGGCGCCATCCGTACCAACTGGGGCGAGGGCACTGACGACGAGATGTGCGTGGCGAACCTCTACATCACGCCGCTTTGAGTCGACCTGAGCTGCGTCGGCTCTCCCCCTGGTTCCTGCTGTACTCATTGGCGGCCTGCCAGCCAGCTTCGCAAGGGCAGCCGGCAATCGAAGCCTACGACCCACTGCCGCTGGTCGACCCCTTTATTGGCACCGGCGGGCTGGGGGCCGAGGTTGTAGGGCTCAACCCTGGCGCCGCCCTCCCCTTCGGCATGACCCAGACAGGCCCTGACACAGCAGACTCTGTGACAGGATCACCCAACTTCTATCACTTCGGTGGCTACTTCTATGAGGACGACCTGATCACTGGCTTCTCGCATGAGCACGCCAACGGCATGGGGGTCAATGACTTTGGTACCATCGCAGTACTGCCGAGGCGGGGTTGGACCTCTGACTTCATCACCCAGAGCGGCAGAGCAGCGCCCTTCACACACGCCGCAGAGAGCTCCAGTCCGGGCTTCTACAGCGTGACCCTACAAGACGATGGTACTGAGGTAGAGATCGTCGCGACCCGCTATGGTGCAATCCACCGTTACCGATTTGCTGAAGGCGATCTAGCGCCCACTGTAATCCTCGATCTTGGACACGAACTGGGTAGCGTCCACGTCGGTCAGGCGAGCATCGAAGGCACCCTCTCGTCCGGCGAGGTCAACGCGTACCAGTTGCTCCAGGGAGCCTACAGCGAGCGCTTTGGTGGACTGAAGACGTGGGCCCACCTGCGCAGCGAGCCGCTCCCTGATTCGGGTGGCACGTGGAATGAGGACGGGCTGGTAAGCGAGGGCCAGTTCAGCGCCGAAGGAGAGAGGGCCGGGCTGTGGTTCAGCTTCCCGGCTGGAACCAACGAGGTGACCTTACGGATCGCGCTCTCCCATACGGACTCGCAAGGGGCCCAGAGCAACTTCCAGAACGATCTCGAAGGACTCAGCTTCGACGAACTCCACGCTGCAGCCGAGGACGAGTGGCGCGGTGAACTGGGCCGAGTACGAATCGGCGGTGGCACCGCAGCGCAGCGCACCATCTTCCACACCGCCCTCTACCACGCGTCCCTGTGGCCCAACGTGATGTCGGACAGCGACGGTCGCTACCGGGGCTTTGACGATCAGATCCACCAGGCTGATTTCGAGTACCACACGAACTTCTCCATGTGGGACACCTTTCGCACCACTCACCCCTGGATGACCCTCACGCGGCCGGACAAAGCGAGAGACTTCGCACGCTCCCTGGTGCGCATGTACGAGGACGGTGGCTCCATGCCGCGATGGGCGCTGGGACACGGCTACACGGGAGGCATGGTGGGCACGCCGGCTGCACAGATCCTCGCCGGCACATGGCTCAAGGGGGTTCGAGACTGGGATGCCGAGACCGGATTCGCAGCCTGCCTCGCCCACGCAACCTCTGCGATGCCGCATGCCTCCCGAGCAGCCATCGAGCAGTACCGACAGTTGCACTATGTACCCATGGAGGCGGGCGGCGGCAGCACCTCCCTGGGTATCGAGTACGCCTGGAACGACCACGCTCTGTCTTTATGGGCAGACTCGCTGGGCCGTGACGAAGACGCCAAAATGCTCACCGAGCAGAGCCGTTGGTGGCGCAACAACTGGGACCCGAGTCAAGAGTTCATGGTGGGCCGATATGCCGATGGCAGCTTCCATCAGATCAGCGCACCCGACCGCTGGCTGGAGGAATACGTCGAGGGCGATGCCTGGCACTACCTCTGGCCAGCACCCTACGATGTAGAGGGCATGATTGCGCTGCAGCACGATGGCGACGACCAGGCCTTTCGAGAACGACTCGAGCTGTACTGGTACCGCGTGGAATCCGAAGAAGATGACACGCTGCCCGACACCTACTACTGGCACGGCAACGAGCCGGACATCCACCATCCCTGGCTCGGCGCACTCGCCGGCTTCCCAGAACTGAGCACCGGACCGGTCCGACACGTCATAGAGACTCGCTACGGCACCGGGCCCGACGGCCTCGATGGTAACGATGACGCCGGCACGCTCTCGTCCTGGTACCTGTTCTCGTCGCTGGGCCTCTATCCAGTCGCCGGCACGCCCACCTACGCGCTGGCCAGTCCCCTGTTCGAGCGCGCTGAGATCGACCTGCCGGACACCACACTGGTCATCAGCGCTCCCGCACTCCCTGCGCAGGCACAGGTCCCCACGAGGGTAGAGGTTGGTGACCAATTGCTCGACGTCTGGATGGTGGAACACGCAGCGCTACGAGCCGGAGAGACTCTGCGTTTCAGCTTCGACTAGGTGCCAAGCCCCGTCCTAGGGCGACACATTGCTCCAGCTCAGGCGAGCCCACAACGCGTCATGATCCGACAGCGGCACCCCAGCCGCATCAAAGAACTCCATGTCCTGCTGCCATGACTCCGCCTGCAGAGCCACACCAGCGCCATCGCGGAAGAAGATTCGATCGATGCGCTCAGGCTCAGCACAATCCACCTCGATGCAGCTGTCCAGGAGCGCTGCTTCAGTAATGAGTCGATCCAACTGCGGGATGTCCTCCGGATCATCACCATGCAAGTTGAAATCACCCGTAAACACCACCGCCCTACCCGCAGACCAGGAAGTGAGAGACTCCAACAACATGCTCACCTGCTCGGCGCGCACGGCGTTGTCCTCGTCCCCTCCGCCAGCTTCGAGGTGCGTATTGTAGAAGTCCACCTCGACCCCGGGCACGAGTTCCTGTCGAATCGCCTGAAATCCCTTCGAAGCGAAACAATCCGATGAGGACTCCAGCAGCCCATGGCAGCTGGAGTAGTGAACCTGGCGCCGCTCGACCTCCCGAAAGTCGCTCCAGAGGGCAAGCCCCGAGCCGTAGATCCGCTCCTCCTCAACCAGTTCGGAGAAGCGCACGCGCAAGGTGTGAGGAGAAGAGGCGTCGAGAATGTCGTGATTCTCGTCGATAAAGTCCTCTTGCAGGCCCACCACATCGAAGTCACCCAGCAGTGGTGCGATCAGCTCCATGCGACCCGAGGTGTCATCCCCGGTAATGCTCGATGGCAAGCCGTGCACATTGTAGGTCAGCACTGAGAAGTCTCCCTGTGCGGCAGGAGCAGGTGCGCCGGCACAAGAAGACAACAACACCAGAGCAGCGACAAGAAACCACGAACTTCCGGACGGAAGCCCGGCAGTCATCGCGAGTCCTCCTCAGAAAAGCCTCTCAAGGCGGCCAGCAGTTCGTCGATGGGAGCGTGATCACCTGGCCCTTCGCTGGCCCGGGCGTAGAGCATCTCGCCTTCGGGTGAGATGATGACATCGCCGCCCTGCTGCCAGGGGTCGCCAGCGACCCTGCCCTGTCGGAAGCCGGCAGCCTTCGCCCTTCGTCCACGCTTCATGGTTTGAAGCCCGAAGAACAAGGCAGAACGCTTCAGTCCTGCCAGCTCATAGCTGCGTCTGGAAGGATCGGTGTAGAGGGGAATCTTCACCTCGAAGCGCTCCTGAAAGTCACGTGCCATGAGCGCGCTGCCATTACCTACCGCGACCAGAGTGGCACCTGCCTCCTCGAACTCAGCGCGATGTTGCGACACGCGAGCAGCCTGCTCGCGGCAGAAGATTCAGCCGTAGTGGCGCAGAAAGGTGATTACTGCAGGACGCTCCCCCCAAAGCGACGCAAGGGGGACGGCGGCTCCGTCGAGATCGAGGACCGTAAGCTCAGCGAATCGCGTGTCCAACTACCACTCTCCCCGTCGGGATCTGCCCGCAGCGACTACAATCTACACTCATGCGAAGCCGGAGCGACCACCCTGTGTGTCAGCGACGCGCGAGTAGAGCCTCGATCAACACAAGATCCAGTTCATCATCAAGATCAGCCGCGCGCTCTCGGGGCATGACCGATGCTGCTGTTTCAGATGTAACGAAGCTCCGCTCACGCCGCAGCCACTCCACCTCCGCCACATACACGGCACCGTTGAGTCCATAGACAGCAGGCAGGTCCTGGCGTCTGGTGAAGCGACGAGACGACTCGATCAGCGGCTTGAGACGGGCCTGCTCACCCAGCACGAAGCTCCAGTAGGGGCTCGGCTCAACTTCAGACACCGAGACACAGGACGGTGCGCCCCCCTGGAGGCACTGACCCAGCGCGGCGTCGATATCAGCGGCGAGCCGCAGCGGCGAGGTGGGCTGCAGCAGCACCACATAGTCAAAGTCCTCTTCGAGCACATCAAGCGCGTGAAGCACGGGCTCGATGCCTGGAGTGTCATCCCGAGCAAGCTCAGCGGGGCGAACGAAGGGCACCTCGAGACCAATGGCGCGCGCGGCGGCGCAGATCTCCTCGCTATCAGAGCTGAGAATCGTACGACTCAGGCGGGCACATGCGCTAGCTGCATCGAAAGTCCAACCCAGCAGAGGCTTTCCGGCAACCTTAAGCAGGTTCTTGCCCGGCATACCTCGGCTACCACCGCGCGCAGGGACAATGGCGAGAATGCGTGGCGCGCTCATCCGCCCAGCACCCCTTCAGCATCACCCCGAGCCTTCTCAAGATCTGGCATGCGTCCAATATCCAGCCAGTACTCACGGACAGGAAAGGCGGCTGTCGATGCCCCGCTCGAGATCAATTCCTCAAACAGAGTTGTCATATTGATCAACTCGCCTGGCTCCAACAGGTCCAGGCAGCTCGGCTCCAACAGATAGATCCCCGCGTTGACAAAGAATCGATGGATGGGCTTCTCGTCGATGGACACGAGCTTCAGTTCATCGAGCCCGACGACGCCAAAGGGCACCTGGATGTCATACTCCCGCACGCACATCGTCGCCCTCGCCCCTTGCTCAGCGTGGAAGGCGAGCAGCTGCCTGGGATCGAGGGCGGTCAGCAGATCCCCATTCATCACCAGCAACGGAGCAGTGGGGCGAGTCGGCAACAGGCTGAGCGCACCCGCCGTACCCAATGGCTTGTCCTCACGCAGATACTCGATGCTGACACCGAAGGCCGAGCCGTCGCCGAAGTAGTCCTCGATCACCTCCGCGCGGTAGTTCACCGCCAGGTAGAAGTGCCGGAACCCCGCATCCGCGAGCGTACCGATGATGCTCTCGAGGATCGGCTTGCTCCCCACCGGCAGCATCGGCTTGGGAATGTCCTCGGTTAGAGGCGCGAGGCGCCGACCTCGACCACCGGCCAGCAAGAGGACGCGGTGCTCGGAGGTCGGAGTTGGCAGGATCTCGTCGCGAAAGCGTGCCGCCCCCGCGCGCCCCCGCTGACTGAGCGCCGGAGAGAGCAGCAGGTCATCCAGCACCTCGATGCCAACCACCTTGCCGGCGGCGCTGATTACCGGGACCTGGTGAATCCGTCGACTCTTCATCAGTTCCAGGACCTTGCGCTGCTGTGTACCTGCAAGCACCGTACACGGCGAGGTGTGCATCACCTCGGACACCGGCTCGTCCAGGGAGCGACCAGCGAGCATGGCGCGGCGAACATCACCATCAGTCAAGCTGCCCAGGAGAACGCCATCCTCACCCACGACCAGCACGATCTGAATGGCCTTGGCATCGATGACCTCGATGGCCGCACGGATCGTGGTGCTCGGCAGGACGCACAGTCCAC
>CAZEIY010000174.1:0-8325 GCA_964512375.1 uncultured Rickettsiales bacterium
CCGCCGCCGTACTCAGGTGCTCTTATGCGCTGAAGAATGCATCGCTGCTTCGCAACTACGGTTGCCTCTGCTCGGCCATTGGTACGGTCAGGAACGTTAGGCAGCGTAAACGCATCTTCCCTTAGCCCCGGCCAGGGCTCCAGTCAGGCCTCGGCGCCACCGGGCACTTTTGTGCCCGGTGGCGCCGAGGTCTCGGCAGGTACCGCGACAGCATCGCCCTGCTCCGCTGAGCCAATCACGACATTTCTGTCATGGCAAAAACCACCCCTTTGGCGGCAGGTAAACGCTGCCTGTAGGTCGATCCATCGGATAATACGTGGTCAGATGTAGCTGTATTCGTTTGGGGGAGGTGCCGTTGGGGAAACAAGGATCGGGCGCAGTTGTGCCCGATTTTCGTGATAGCGGGTTGTGAGTCCGTTCTTTTCGGCCATGAACGAGCTGATCAGGGTGCGCCAGCACGGATATCGTGACAGAAATGTCGCGTATTCCGTTGGTGGGGATGCTTCAAAGCGCTGAGCTTGCCGTGGCCGATAGTCCAAGTAGGACGGTGCTCTGCCGACAGCCCCCTCTCGGGCACCTGATTTCACCTGAGTTGTGCTCCTGCGCGTGCTAAGTTTAGCGCGAATCCATCTCCATCCTGGAATCAACATGCTGGTTGCCCGCCGACTATTGCCTCTCTTCGTCCTCCCGGCGCTCCTCATCGGAAGCGCTTGTTCGCAGGGCGAAGTGACCGCTATTCCGCTGGCTCCCAGAGATTGGTCTTCATCGGACTACAAGCTCGAGGCAACGGCCTCAGCTGATGCGGTGCAGGCTGGTGATGCCGTGACGTTCCGTGCGACGGTCACCGCCCCCACCGGCGAAGACATCAGTGATGCGGTCGAGTTCTCTACTGAGTTGAGTCCATCCCTGGGTGTGCTCAGCGACGGCGACGGGCAGTACCGCTTTGCGAATGCTGACACCTACACCTGGTTCGTCTCGGTGGACATTATGGGCGCGACCCTGGTTGATGCGGTCTCTGTCGTAGTGGCTCCAGGGCCCGCCGCATTAGTAGACCTCCGCCTCAGTGTGCCAATGGTCGAGGCGGGCATCCCAGTGGCTTTCACGGCCACTGTCTTTGACGCCTGGGGCAACGAACTCGAGGGTGCCGACGAGTCTCTCGTCCACTCGGCCACCCCGAGCGCGAACATCTCAGGTGACCTGATTACGGCGACCCTTGCTGGCGCGTACACCATGACCTCGACCCTCGCCGATGGCACGGCTTCAGATTCAGAGCAGCTGACGGTAATGCCGTCGTCCCCTGCATCCCTCGACATCACGCTCTCTTCTTATGACGTGGAGCGAGGGCAGGGTGTCGTCGTCGAGACGGTGGTGCTGGATAACTTTGGAAACGAGGTCGACTATCCGGTGGACGTGTCGACGGTTCCGTCGTCGGGAACGGAGTCCTGGGCGAACTTTGTTCGCTTCCACCAAGAGGGTGAGTACACCGTTCATGCTGACATTACGGACTATGCGCTGCATGCCGAAGACGGCCCGGTGCTGGTGGACTCCAGTGGCCCCCTGGTTCGGGTGATCTACCCACCTCGCGGCGCGGAGCTGGATCGGGTTGATGGCCAGGTCATTCCCGTTACAGGGATTGTTACCGACGCTCTGAGCGGCGTCTCCTCGTTTGCGATCAATGGTGATGTGGTCGCCGTGGACAGCGCGACCGGTTCCTTTTCGTATGACATGAGCGCCGTCGTTGGCCTGAATACCATCGAGATCGTCAGCGTAGATGGCGACGACAACAACTCGGATGTGTTTCAGACCTTCTTGTGGGGTGACTACACGCCGCAGGGCGAGGCTCATCAGGACGCGATCCTCGCTCGCCTCAACGAGGGGGCCATCGATGCGCTGGAGGATATGGTTGAGGGCCTGATTACGGGAGGCGCCATTACCTCTGGACTGATCGGCTCAAGTCTCGGTTCCGGACTGGGTGGGGGGAGCCTCGACGTGACGGCCGTTACCCTGGGCAACCCGGTGATTGATCTGGACCCGCAGGCCGGTACTCCCGAGGGGCACCTCAACTTCTACGCCGAGTTTTCGCCCCTCAGCGTCAGCGTCAGCCACTCTGCGGTGACCCTCGCGGGGGACTGTATTACAATTAGCCTCGGTTGGTTCGGTAGCTTCACAGCTTGTGGTCATGTCTGGTTCAGCGCCACCGGCTCGGGCGGTGCTGACGAGATCTGGGTGGACACCGACGTCGAGCTTCAGCCTGATCCCGTCGAGGTGATCGATGTGACCGTCAGCAACACCGCGATGGGGGTTGATGGGAGTGATCTCAATATCAACACCAATGTCTGGCTTGAGCTGAGTGGCTGCGGAATTCTTTGTTCAGCCCTGGAGAGCGCACTGAACTTCCTGCTCGGTGGCTTCACCGGGGCCATCGATGCGATTGTCAACGGCGCAACGTCACTGCTGTCGGGCCTCATCGACGGCATCTTGCAGTCGGTACTGCCCGATGTCCTCGACAATGAGCTGGCGCCGCTGATCGAAGGCGCGCTGGACGATCTCATGATCGAAACCGAGATCGATCTCATGGGCGTGCCCATCACCCTGCTTGCTCTGCCACAGGACATCGAGATCGATGACGACGGCATGTTGATCGCGCTGGAGTCTGAGGTCAATGCGCCTCCTGGTCCGTCTGCTCCGACGACACTGGGCGCGCTGTATGACGCCGATTCGATCTGGCCCACCTACTCACTGGCCGAAGACATCCATTTGAGTATGGAAGATGGCTTCGTCAATCAGCTCCTGCACTCGGCATGGCAGGGCGGCGTCTTGGACACGACGATGGACGCCGCGAGCCTCGGGCTCGATCTGGACCAGGTCAGCAGCGTCCTGCCCTTGAGCCAGCTGGACCTGGCTATGCAGCCTCTGCTGCCACCCATCGTCGGTCCCAAGCCGGGTGGTGGCATGCAGCTGTCGATCGGTGATCTGCTCATCAACGTCAACGGCGACCCAGGGGGCGTCAGTGGCCTGATGATGCAAATTGCGGTCACTGTGGTCGCTGACGCTGACTTCACGTTGGACTCCGAGGGCACCATCGTCTTCGATTTCACCGATCCCGTGCTCTACATGGACTTCGTCACTGCCAATCCGTGGACCGTGAACGGCGAGACGGTTGAGAACGTGATGGAGGCAGTCATCGATATACTCATCCCCACCTTGATCGACACTCTGGGAGGCCTGGGTGGCTTCGAGATGCCCGAACTCGGTGGATTTGCAATCAACGGGTCGAGCTTCGAGCGTGAGCCAGCACCCGCCGCCTATCTGACGATGAGTGGCGAAATCGTTGTGCAGTAAGTCCCTGTCCTGACCCGGTCAGGACAATCTCTCGAGCCGCTCCATCAGCACGGTGTCTGTCTTGCGGTAGAGCAGCGCGAGCGCTGCCTCTGCTTTGGCGGGTTGGTGCGCCCCAATCGCCTCGATCGTGCGTCCCATCAACTCCAGATACTCGGGATGCACGTAGAGCAGAGCAGGGACCTTCTCGAGGCAAGCCTGGCTGAGGCGGCTCAGGGTCATGAACATCAGCTTGGCGACGACACTGCAGGCAGCATCGACCATGGCGTTGTAGAGCTCGAGGTCTGTCTGCAGCGATAGCAGCAGGTCCCCGTCGTTGCCCTGCTGCTTTTTCAGCAGTTCCCGAAGTCTCTTGACCTGCGTTTCGTCAGCGCGCCTCGCCGCGAGGCCTGCCAGCTCCACGGCCATGCGCCTACGCATCTGCAACACATCATCGAGCATTTCGTTACGCTCGGAGCCTGAGGCGACTCGGATCAGATCGGGAAGCAGCGAGAGCGATCCGGTGTTTCGGAAATCCGCGACACGAACCCCATCTCCCTGGCGTGCCACTACCAGGCCTTGCGCCTCAAGGGAACGGATCGCCTCACGCAGCGTGTTGCGATTGGTCCCGAAGCGAGGAGCGAGCTCTCGTTCAGGGGGAAGGCGCTCGCCGACTTGCACCTCACCGCGCAGAATCGCCGTTCGAAGTTGTTCGGCGACCGACTCCGAGATGGCCTTTTTCTCAATACGAGTTAAATCGAGTGGCATTGAGGGATTGTATCGGACGGAGGTCTGAGTATCATCCGCTCGCTATGTACAGCCTTCTCGTTGCCCTCGCCGCTGGAATTCTTTCTTATCTCCTGGTGCTGGCTGGCTTCGGGGCCAGCAACTATGCGCTGCTTCCTGGTCTGGCGGCAATGATTGGTTGCTACGTGCTGCTCGCTCGTCGTTACTGGAAGGTGGTCGAGGCCTTGATGGCTCGTGCGGGAGCCGAGGTGCAGCAGCAGCGCGTCGATCATGCCGTACGGATCCTCGAGAGTGGCTATCGCTACGGACGCTGGGTTTTCATGTTGCGGGGCCAACTGGACGGACAGATCGGCGCCCTCCATTACATGCAGAAAAACTTCGACAAGGCCCTCCCACTGCTAGAGAACAGCTCGTCCAGGCACTGGGTGGCCCAGGGCATGCTCGCTTCCTATCTGTTCCGGCACCACAAGCCCGAGCAGGCGATGAAGGTGCTCGACAAGGCCCGCACGATGAATCGCAAGGAGCCGATGCTGTATGGCATTGAGGCCTGGATGAAGGTCAAGCTCAAGGATCGGGACGGCGCGCGTGCGGTGCTGGCTCGAGGCAAGAAGGTCCTGCCCGACCACGGACCGCTCACCGAGAATCTCATTCGCCTTCAAAATGGTGAGGAACTCAAGATGGGCGGCTTCGGTGAAGCCTGGTGGCAATTCCACCTGGAGAAGCCGAGCCAGAAGATGCTCATGAAGATGGCCGGACAGGGCAAGCGAGCGAAGGGCGCAAAGAAGTCCATGTATCGTTGAGCCAGTTTTGAGCTCCTCAGCCTTACCTTCGGACTCTCGGCCTCCAGCAGGACCGGTACGTCTGGGTCTGGCGGCCCTTCTCCCCTTTGTCGTATTACTGCTTCCTGGTGAGGCCACCACCGGCGCTGCCGTGGGCCCCTCAGCCCTCCTGCCCGCCCTCTTTGCGATTTCACTGGCGTTTGCTACGGCGCGCACGATCTTGCCGCTGGCCGGCGGAGTGTGGCTCGGTGTGAGCATGCTCTTGTGGCAGCAGGGACTGCGTTGGAGCGCCCCTTTCGTCGCGTTGTTCGAGGGAATCCGCTCGTTCATTGTCAGCAATTCGGTCTATCGCGGCCCCCTGACCCTGCCGGGCTGTGAGTCGGATGGTTGGTGTACTGCGGTGGCGAGGGCAGGGGGAGCAGACAATCCAGAACTCGCGGTGTGCGGCGCGAACGGGGTCTGTGAGCTGCTGCCCGCCGGACTCAGCTACGGCGTGCAGAGCTTCCAGTTGGCCGTGCTCGGCTTCGTCTTCGTACTCATCGGTACCGTAGCCCTGGTGGTTCGGGCCGGAGGCATCGCGGGCGTGGCGGACCGCTTCGTAGTGTTCGCCCGCTCTGCGCGGTCGACTCGACTGATTTCCTTTTTTCTCGGTCTCTTTGTGTTCTTTGATGACTACGCGAACACGCTGATCGTGGGTGGAACAATGCGGCCGCTCGCAGATCGCATGCGTATCTCTCGTGAGAAGCTGGCCTGGATCGTCGATTCAACTGCAGCCCCAGTGGCTGGCCTGTCGGTGCTCTCTACCTGGGTGGCGTTCGAGGTCAGCCAATTTGCCCCTCAACTGGGAGTGGTCGGCCTCGATGAGGCGGCAGGCTATTCGGTGTTTCTACAGACGATTCCGTATCGCTTCTACTGCATCCTCAGCCTCGTCATGGTCGGGATGGTCTGTCTCACGTCGAGGGACTTCGGACCAATGCTTGTGGCTGAGCAGCGGGCGCATCGCACGGGTGCAGTGTTTCGTCCTGGTGCTCGCCCGATGTCGGCCTCAGGCACCTCTGACTCCGACGCGAAAGAGGGCATCCCCCACCTCGCCAGGGTGGCGCTCATCCCCATTGGGGCCATGATTTTCTCCATCCTCGCGTTGTTCTGGATACAGGGCGAATCCTCTCACGCAAGCCATATAGGAATAGGGCTCGGCTTCGCGCATCTCCAGGAGGTTCTCAAGGGGGTCGAGGACAACACGTACCTGCTCTTTAAGGGGAGCTGCATCGGACTGGCCCTGGCAGTCCTGCTGTCTCTCGGTATGCGGCTATTGAGCCCTAGAGAGGTGGTGGAGGCCGTGTTCTCGGGTAGCCGCACCCTGGGCATGGCGGTTGGCATCCTCTTTCTCGCCTGGGCGATGGCGGCTGTCTGCAAGAGCCTGGGGACGGGCGAGTATCTGAAGCTGCTGGCGCCTCACATCCCAGCTCTCTTCCTTCCGATAGGTTTGTTTCTTATTGCGTGTCTTATCTCGTTCGCCACAGGCTCTTCGTGGTCAACCATGGGGATCTTGCTGCCTATCATTATCGACCTCGCCGCCACCGTCGGCGCGGGCACGTCCCTGGGTGCGATGGGTATGGTCATCATTACCATCGGTGCTGTGCTCGATGGCTCGATCTTTGGCGACCACTGCTCGCCGATATCGGACACCACCTTGCTGTCTTCCGCGGCCGCTGGCAGCGATCACATGGATCACGTCAAGACCCAGGCGCCCTATGCGGTAGCGGTCATGCTCGTCGCATTATTGTTGGGCTACCTGCCGGTGTCAGCTGGGCTATCAGTCTGGCTGTCCCTACCGATTGCCGTAATGGCGATCATCGGACTGGTCATTGGCCTTGGACGTCGCGCCGAGGACTGAGCACAGCACACCTGCCGCACGAATCGAGTATCCTTCCGCACCATGCGAACATTGGTCACTGGCGGCGCCGGTTTTATCGGCTCTCATCTCTGTGAGCGACTCCTGGAAGAGGGAGACGAGGTGCTCTGCCTCGACAATTTCTTCACTGGACGTCGTCAGAATATCGCGCCCCTGCTGGACAACAGCGACTTCGAACTCATGCGTCACGACGTCATCCAGCCCGTGTTGGTTGAAGTAGACCGCATCTTTCACCTGGCTTGCCCTGCGTCTCCCGTTCACTACCAGTTCAATCCGGTCAAGACGGTCAAGACCAACGTCATGGGAACGATCAACATGCTGGGCCTGGCTAAGCGTGTGAAGGCTCGCATATTGCACGCCTCGACCAGTGAGGTGTACGGCGATCCTGTGGAGCACCCGCAGACCGAGAGCTATTGGGGCAACGTCAACCCCATCGGCGTTCGCAGTTGCTACGACGAAGGCAAGCGGGTCGCCGAGACGCTGTGCTTTGACTATCACCGACAGAACCAGGTCGACATTCGTGTCGTGCGGATCTTCAACACCTATGGTCCGCGCATGCTCACCGATGATGGCCGGGTCGTGTCGAATTTTGTGGTCAGCGCCCTGAGGGGAGATGACCTCGAGATCTACGGAGATGGGTCGCAGACCAGGTCCTTCTGTTATGTGTCTGATCTCATCGAGGCGCTGCTGCGCATGATGCGTCAGGACAGCGCCCTGGGCCCGGTCAATCTGGGCAATCCCAGTGAGTTTACGATCTCACAGCTGGCCGAACTGGTGATCGACCTCGTCGGGACGGACAGTAAGATCTGCTATCGCGAGCTCCCTCAGGATGATCCGACGCGGCGGAAGCCCGACATCAGTCTCGCTCGCGGTCTGCTCGACTGGGAACCAACTACCGATCTGAAGACTGGTCTGCTAAAGACCATCAGCTATTTCGATGCGCTGCTCAAGGCCGGCAATGAAGACCGGATGAGTATGGCGAGTGTCGAGCACCGAGACTGAAAGGCTGTCCGGCTGGCGCGAGTGGGCCTCACTTCGTTGAGGCTCTGCTCAAGCTCATCGGCGCACCTGCAGTCCACCTGGAGAACGCGCAGTGCAACTGACTATTGTAGGAACTGGCTACGTCGGACTCGTCTCCGGCACCTGCTTCGCCGACACCGGCAATGACGTCGTCTGTCTCGATATCGACGAGCAGAAGATTGAGATGATGCGGAGGGGAGAGAGCCCCATCTATGAGCCGGGCCTCTCTGATCTGCTCCGGCGCAACATTGCCGCCGGTCGGCTGACCTTTACCAGTGATGCTGAGGAAGCCTATCGGGATGCTGACTTCATCTTCATCTGCGTTGGCACGCCCAGTGACGATGAGGGCCGCGCTGATCTTCAGTACGTCCTCGGGGTCGCCGAAGAACTGGGGCGTATCCTGGAAGCCCAGCCTGCGCCAGAGCCGGGAGCGCCCGGACCTATCGTCGTCGTCAAGTCGACGGTGCCGGTGGGCACCAACGACAAGGTGCGAGCCGCTATCGCCGCTCAGACCTCGCGGCCCTTTGCGATGGCTTCAAACCCCGA
>CAZEIY010000175.1:0-8315 GCA_964512375.1 uncultured Rickettsiales bacterium
TTCAACGTCCTCATCAAGGAACTGCAGTCCCTTGCTCTGGACGTCACCCTGATTGAAGAAAAGTCTGACGGATTGGTGCTCTGAGAGCCCCGTCCTGATTCGAAGTTTTTGAGAGAACCTGTGCAGTGACGCAACCGCGTCGCTGGAACAACTGACCGGAGGGTCACCCCTTGCGCGACCTCTACAGTCTTTTTGAGAAGCCGAAGAGTCCCCTTAACTACTCGGCCGTCAAGATCGCCATCGCCAGCCCCGAGAAGATCCGTTCGTGGTCTTTCGGAGAGGTGAAGAAGCCTGAAACCATCAACTACCGGACGTTCAAGCCGGAACGTGATGGCCTCTTCTGTGCTCGCATCTTTGGTCCTGTGAAGGACTATGAGTGCAACTGCGGTAAGTACAAGCGAATGAAGCATCGCGGCATCACCTGTGAGAAGTGTGGTGTCGAGGTGATTCAGAGCAAGGTGCGCCGCGATCGCCTGGCGCACATCGCCCTGGCCACTCCCGTTGCGCACATCTGGTTCCTCAAGAGCCTTCCCTCGCGTATCGGCAATCTGCTCGACATCAGCCTCAAGCTGCTCGAGCGAGTGCTCTACTGCGAGTCCTACATCGTCACCGATCCCGGTGCGACCACTCTCGAGGTGGGCGCTGTACTGAGTGAGGACGAGTTCCAAGACGCTCTTGCCGAGTTTGGTTGGGACACCTTCGAGGTGGGCATGGGTGGCGAAGTGATTCGCCAGATGCTCAGCGAGTTGGACTGCACTGCCCTGAGCGTAGAGCTGCGCGAGCAACTTCGGAATGCGACCTCTGAGGCCGCACGCAAGAAGATCAGCAAGCGTCTCAAGACGATCGGTGCCCTGCGTGACTCGGGTAATAAGCCCGAGTGGCTGATGCTCGAGATCGTTCCCGTGCTACCGCCGGACTTGCGTCCCCTGGTGCCTCTTGATGGTGGTCGTTTCGCGACCAGCGATCTCAACGATCTCTACCGTCGCGTGATCAACCGGAACAATCGGCTCAAGCGCCTGCAGGAGCTCACTGCTCCCGAGATCATTGTGCGTAACGAGAAGCGCATGCTTCAGGAGGCCGTCGACGCCTTGTTCGATAATGGTCGCCGTGGCAAGACCTTCACCGGTCCCAACAAGCGCCCGCTCCGTTCGCTGTCTGACATGCTCAAGGGCAAGCAGGGGCGCTTCCGTCAGAACCTGCTTGGTAAGCGCGTCGATTATTCCGGTCGTTCAGTCATCGTCGTGGGACCGCAGCTCCGCCTGCATCAGTGTGGTCTGCCCAAGAAGATGGCTCTCGAGTTGTTCAAGCCCTTTATCTACAACAAGCTCGAAGAGCGCGGTCTGGTCACTACGATCAAGGCAGCAAAGAAGATGGTTGAGGTAAAGAGTGCTGAGGTCTGGGACATCCTGGACGAAGTCATTCGCGAGCATCCCGTGCTGTTGAACCGTGCTCCGACTCTGCACCGTCTAGGTGTTCAGGCTTTCGAGCCGGTTCTGATCGAGGGCAAGGCGATCAACCTGCACCCGCTGGTCTGTACTGCGTTCAATGCAGACTTCGACGGCGACCAGATGGCAGTCCATCTGCCTCTGTCTATCGAGGCTCAGATCGAGGCTCGCGTGCTGATGATGTCCACCAATAACATCCTCAGTCCAGCAAATGGTCGACCGATCATTCAGCCGAGTCAGGACGTTGTGCTCGGCGCCTACTACATGACGCGTACCGCGATGTTCCGCGCAGGCGGCTACGACGAGGCTCTTGCCGCTGCGGCAGCCAAGGCGGGCAAGCCCTACTTCTCGGGTCTGTACGGCTCTCCCTCTGAGGTCCGTCTTGCGTACGACGCTGGAGCTCTCGATCTGCACGCGACTATTCGTGTTCGCATGGACCGTGACCTGGCAGAAGAAGGTCGCATGGCCGATCGTCCCGAGGACATGGACAGCGTCATGGTCGAGACTTCGTGCGGCCGCGTTCTCTTCTACGAGATCGTCCCGCAGGAGCTTCCCTTCACTCTGGTGAACAGGGCGATGGACAAGGGAGCGCTCGGTCAACTCATCGACCGCTGCTTCCGAATTGCTGGTCCCAAGGCCACCGTACTCCTTGCAGACGCCCTCATGGTGCTCGGATTCGAGCAGTCTACGCGGGCTGGTGTTTCTATCTGCATTGACGACATGCGTACTCCATCTCGCAAGGATGAGTTGCTTGACTCGGCGTTTGGCGAGGTCCGGGAGACTGAGGAGCAGTATGCAGAGGGCTTGATCACTGTCGGCGAGAAGTACAACAAGGTTGTCGACATCTGGGCCAAGGTCACTGAGGAGATCTCGAGTCAGATGATCGAGGAGCTTGCTACCGAAGAGGTCACCTCGGTCGATGGTGAGCGCAAGGGTCGTCAGCAGTCGTTCAACTCCATCTACATGATGGTGGACTCTGGTGCTCGTGGCTCCAACACTCAGGTTCGTCAGCTCGCCGGTATGCGTGGTCTCATGGCCAAGCCCTCCGGTGAGATCATCGAGACACCCATCACGGCAAACTTCCGTGAAGGCCTGACTGTGCTGCAGTACTTCATCTCGACCCACGGTGCTCGTAAGGGCCTCGCGGATACCGCGTTGAAGACAGCCAACTCCGGTTATTTGACCCGCCGTCTGGTTGACGTGGTGCAGGACTTTATTGTCTCGACGGTAGACTGCGGCACAGAAGACGGCATCTGGGTTCACGCCCTGGTCGAAGCTGGTGAGATCATCGAGCCTCTCTCCGAGCGGATTCTCGGCCGAGTGGTTGCTGAGGATCTGCGCGATCCGCACACCGGTGAAGTTCTCGTAGCTCGAGACGCGATGATCGCCGAGGCTGAAATCAAGGTAGTCGAAGAGGCTGGTGTGGACCGTGTCTTCATCCGCAGCACGCTGACTTGCGAGGCTGAGCGAGGCGTATGCGTCACCTGTTATGGACGTGATCTGGCACGCGGCAAGCTGGTTAACATCGGCGAGGCTGTTGGCGTTATCGCCGCGCAGTCCATCGGTGAGCCCGGAACGCAGTTGACTATGCGTACCTTCCATATCGGCGGTGCTGCTGCTTCGCGTGCGGTTCAGAACACCCAGTCAGCGCGTGGCGCCGGCAAGGTTGAGTTCCTGAATGTTCGTACAACGGTGAACCGTGAGGGCAAGCTGGTCGCGATGAATCGAAATGGCGAGATCGCCATTTACGACGAGACGGGACGAGAGAAAGAGAAGTATGCGTTGACTTATGGCGCGCAGATCGCTGTCAAGGACGGCGCGATGATCACGTCCGGTCAACTCATTGCTGAGTGGGAACCCTTTGCGAGTCCAGTCCTGGCCGAGGCGGAAGGTAAGATTGTCTACGCCGACATTGTCGAGGGTTCGACGATGCAGGAGTTGGTCGATGAGTTCACCGGCATCAACCGTCGGGTCATTGTCGAGAGCCGTGACGCAACCTTGAAGCCACGTATCGTGATCAAGGCTGGCAAGAGCGAGTCGGTCTACCACCTTCCCGTCTCTGCAAACCTCTCGGTCGAAGCCGGGCAGGAAGCAGTTCCCGGTGACATCCTCGCGCGTATTCCGCGGGAGGCGGTCAAGACCAAGGACATCACCGGTGGTCTGCCGCGTGTTGCCGAGCTGTTCGAGGCGCGAAAGCCCAAGGATGTCGCGGTAATCACAGAGATCGACGGCTATGTCTCTTTCGGTAAGGACTACAAGGGCAAGCGCCGTGTGGTCATTACTCCCGAGGGTGATGGTGAGCCGCAGGAATACCTGATCCCCAAGGGTAAGCATGTCTCCGTCCGAGAGGGCGACTTCATGCGCGCCGGCAATCCACTGATGGATGGCTCCTCCAATCCCCATGACCTGCTTCGGGTCAAGGGAGAGAAGGTGCTGGCTGGATACCTGGTCGACGAGGTTCAGGAGGTCTACCGACTTCAGGGCGTAAAGATCAACGACAAGCACATCGAGGTGATTTGTCGTCAGATGCTCCGTCGTGTCCGTGTCCGCAGGCCGGGGGCTTCCGAGTTCCTCGTTGACGAGACGGTCGACAAGACGTTGTTCGAGGATGCCAATCGCGCGCTCATGGAGCAGGGCTTGGACCCAGCCATTGCGGAACCCGCGCTGCTCGGTATTACCAAGGCGAGCCTGTCAACGGACTCGTTCATCTCGGCAGCTTCTTTCCAGGAGACCACGCGAGTGCTCACCGAGGCTGCTTTGGGCGGCAAGGTCGACTACCTCCGCGGCCTCAAGGAGAACGTCATCATGGGACGGCTGATTCCGGCGGGAACGGGCTTCACTGTCTATCAGGAGCTGGGCCGCGAGCAGGAACGTCCTGCTTCGAAGTCGGTTGGAGCTACTGGAGCCAAATCGGAAGCGGCAGCGTCATAATCGATAACGGGGTCTACTCTGAGCTTGACAGAGGACCCCGGACAAACTAGCTTCGCGCGTCTTCGTGGGATATGTGCCAGCGAAGGCACTCCGTGAATGCGCAGAGAAACGAAGCCCGAGAGGGCTATGAGAGGAACGGCAGATGCCGACGATCAATCAACTGGTCCGCAAGGGACGCAAGAGTCGACAGGGCCGCTCGGCCTCACCGGCGCTTAAGTCCTGTCCTCAGAAGCGTGGTGTCTGCGTTCGCGTGTACACGACGACTCCGAAGAAGCCGAACTCAGCTCTCCGCAAGGTGGCTCGTGTTCGGCTGACCAACGGGATCGAGGTGACCTCGTATATTCCCGGTGAGGGTCACAACCTCCAGGAGCACTCCGTCGTGCTCATCCGCGGGGGTCGTGTGAAAGACCTTCCCGGTGTTCGCTACCACGTTGTTCGTGGTGTTCTCGACTCCGTGGGCGTCTCTGAGCGCCGACAGAGCCGTTCGAAGTACGGCGCCAAGCGGCCGAAGCAATAGGCTCGAAAGGACCCTCCCATGCCCCGTCGTCGCGAAGTACAAAAACGAAAGATCATCCCGGATCCAAAGTACAACGAGGTGTTGATCGCGAAGTTCATCAACACCCTCATGTACGACGGTAAGCGCTCGACTGCTGAGCGTATCGTCTACGGTGCCCTCACTATCGTCGAGGAGAAGCGTGGAGACGACCCGGTCAAGTTGTTCAAGAAGGCGCTTGAGAACGTTCAGCCTGTAGTCGAGGTCAAGAGCCGTCGTGTCGGTGGCGCTACCTACCAGGTTCCGGTCGAGATTCCGCCTTCCCGACGTATGGCTCTGGCCATGCGCTGGGTTCGTAATTTCGCACGTACGCGCGCTGGCAATTCAATGATCGATCGCCTCGCTAATGAGTTGATGGATGCCTCTGAAGGTCGCGGCGCCGCGGTCAAGAAGCGTGAGGACACCCACCGCATGGCTGAGGCCAACAAGGCTTTCGCGCACTATCGCTGGTAGGGGCCTGCCCCCTCCTGACCGGGCTATGCCCGGCCCTGGACTCGTATGGTTTCTCTCGATCGAGTTCGAAACATCGGGATCATGGCCCACATTGATGCGGGCAAGACGACTACTACCGAGCGCATCCTCTATTACTGCGGTCGCTCCCACAAGATGGGAGAAGTCCACGACGGCACGGCCGCCATGGACTGGATGGATCAGGAGCAGGAACGGGGAATAACCATAACCTCGGCTGCGACCACCTGCTTCTGGCAGGACTATCGGGTAAATATCATCGACACTCCGGGCCACGTCGACTTCACGGTCGAGGTGGAGCGCTCCTTGCGTGTGCTGGACGGTGCCATCGCTCTGTTCTCGGCAGTTGAGGGTGTAGAGGCGCAGTCCGAGACCGTGTGGCGCCAGGCCGAGAAGTACAAGGTTCCTAGAATCGCCTTCATCAACAAGATGGATCGCGTGGGCGCGGACTTCCCAGCAGTTCTCAAGCAGATGGAAGAGCAGCTTGCCACGCGCCCTATTGCGTTCCAGTTGCCCCTTGGCTCTGAAGATGAGCATCGGGGTGTAATTGACCTTCTCACCGGCCGGGCCATTGTCTTCGATGAGGACAGCCTGGGCACAGAGTTGAGCGAACAGGACATTCCTGAGGAGTTCATGGAGGCGTACGAGAGTCGCCGTGAGATTCTGCTCGAGGCGATCGTCGAGAACGATGATGAGTTGGCCATGCGCTATCTCGACGGCGAGGAAATCGGCGTCGACGAGCTACAGGCGGGGGCCCGAAAGGCTGTGCTTGCTGACTTGTTCGTGCCGGTGTTCTGCGGCAGTGCCTTCAAGAACAAGGGCGTTCAGCCTCTCCTCGATGCGGTGCTTCACTATCTGCCTTCTCCTATCGACAAGCCGCCGGTAGTGGGCATGGACCCCAGAGATGAATCCAAGACGAGCGAGCGGCTGCCCGATGCGGATGCCCCGTTTACGGCTCTGGTCTTCAAGATTGCCTTCGACTCCTTTGTGGGCAGTCTCAGCTACCTTCGTGTCTATTCGGGTACGGCGCGTGTGGGCAGCGTGCTGGTCAACGCGACTCGTGATCGCAAGGAGCGTTTCAGTCGGCTGCTGCTGATGCATGCCAACAAGCGTGAAGACGTGAAGGAGATCGGTCCAGGAGACATCGTCGCTGCAGTGGGGCTCAAGTTTACGACCACCGGCGACACCCTATGCACCAAGAGTTCACAAGTCATCTTGGAGTCTATGGACTTCCCTGATCCCGTGATTGATGTCGCTATTGAGCCGCGCACGAAGGCTGATCAGGACAAGCTGGGCGACGCTCTCTTGAAGCTGTCCATGGAAGACCCGACCTTCAGCACTCGCGTCGATTCGGAATCCGGGCAACTTCTACTCTCGGGTATGGGTGAGCTACATCTCGAGATTCTGGTGGATCGTCTCAAGCGCGAGTACAAGGTGGAAGCCAAGGTAGGTAAGCCCATGGTCTCGTATCGCGAGACCCTGACCTCCTCAGCCAAGGGCGAGGCGAAGTTCCTCAGGCAGTCAGGTGGCCGAGGGCAGTACGGGCATGTGACCCTCGAGGTGAGCCCCTTGAGTCGCGGACTGGGGTTTGAGTTCGAGGACCTGAGCAAGGCCGAGCAGATTCCTCGTGCGTTCCAGGACTCCGTACGAGCTGGTATCGAGGAGTCCTTAGAGCGAGGCCAGCTTGCCGACTTCCCAATGACAGACGTCAAAGTCGTTGTGACCGGTGGCAGCTATCACGAGGTGGATTCGAGTGAGGTGGCCTTCAAGGTGGCTGCCGCAATGGCTTTTGCTGACGCGTGCGAGAAGGCCTCTCCGGTGCTCATGGAGCCGCATATGGGCCTGAATGTCACCGTGCCTGAGGAATATCTTGGTGCCGTGATCGGCGATATCAATGCTCGTCGCGGAAAAGTGGGCGCCATGGCTCAGCGCGGCGGTCGTCAGGTCGTGGATGCTGAAGTGCCATTGGCTGAGCTCTTCGGTTATGTCGGGGACCTTCGCAGTCTGACTCAGGGAAGAGGCGACAAGTCCATGCAGTTCTGTGGCTTTGAGCCCTGTCCTCGCAGCGTCCAGGACGCGATAGTTCAGCGTCTTCGCGGCGGATACTGACAAAAAGAGGCCTGTAGACGCGAATTCTGTCAATTCGGCCTTGACGGATGGGGGCCTCTTCGTCATATTCCGCCTCCGCGAGGGAGCAGCCCGTAGTTCGTGGCGGCCTGAAGAGTTGGAATTTCCAGCGTTTCTGGCTACCTAAGGACCGAACCAATACCGGGTTCCCACGTGACCAGGGAGTGAACCGAGGACCAAAGGCCTCGTAGCACTCTGAAAAATAGTTCGTCGTCGCCGGACAGGCGACTGGGAGTGTCCAATCCCGGTCAGCATTGTCCGGCGAAGTTTTGCTCGAAGAGGGAGTCCTCTTCACTTCATTCGAATCCCAAGAATGGGACGGAGGAAACCATGGCCAAAGAGAAGTTTGTTCGCGACAAGCCTCACGTAAACATCGGCACCATTGGTCACGTTGACCATGGCAAGACGACTCTGACCGCTGCTATTACGCGGATTCAGTCTCTGCGTGGTTTCGCTGATTTCACGGCCTTTGACGAGATCGACAAGGCTCCCGAAGAGAAGGCTCGCGGTATTACGATCGCAACGGCCCATGTGGAGTACAAGACGGAGAATCGTCACTATGCGCACGTGGACTGCCCCGGCCACGCGGACTACGTGAAGAACATGATCACGGGCGCCGCTCAGATGGACGGCGCGATCCTGGTGGTGTCGGCCGCTGATGGTCCGATGCCTCAGACTCGCGAGCACATCCTGCTTGCTCGCCAGGTGGGTGTTCCGCACATCGTTGTGTTCATGAACAAGACGGACCAGATCGACGACGAAGAGCTCAAGGAGCTCGTCGAGATGGAGAT
>CAZEIY010000176.1:0-8314 GCA_964512375.1 uncultured Rickettsiales bacterium
AGTTGAGATTAAACTCGGGCTCCTGGCTGCTCAGGTTCCCTGGCTGGAGGAGCAGAGCAAGCAGCAGAGTGGCGGCTCCCAGGGCGAGCGCGGCGATGGGGCGGTGGATGGTGTTCATGCTCTTTTTCCTTACCGTACGAGGGACAATCTCTTCGACCGGAGAGCCGGTCTGAGGGGGTCTGAAGATCGCTGTCCAACCGAGACAGCGGTCATTCTATGGCGCCTCAGTCAGCGAATAGCTCGTCAATCTGGTCGAGGAAGGCCTTTGCCTTCGCCTTCTCAATGTTCTGCTCGGGAATCATCTCGGGCAGCACGTTCGAAGGGGTGTTTATGACGTGCTCGAGCAGGGACTTGAACAGGGCGCGGTCCTGGGCCTTCTCGGCATAAGCGTCGGCATAGAGCACGTAGGTACCGAAGTACTCAGGATTCATCTCCTTCGCGCGCTCGAAGTGCTCCTTGCTCTTGGTCATATCACCGCCGGCGAAGCCTGGGGCTACGGCGTAGAAGGCTCCCCAGTAGCGAACCGGTCCAGCGTAGAAAGCGGTCTCGTCGAGGGCGAGACAGTGAGTCATCATCTTGGCGATGTAGCCCTTGTACTTGACCAGGGTGGCGAAACCCTGGCTGCGGGCCCACTTGCCGAGGTTGGCTGCGGTCCAGTAGATGGCCATCTGGTCGTCGATCTGCAAGGCAGTGACGGCATCGGCGGGCTTCTCGCCCTTGGTGATCTGTGCCTTGAACGCTGAGTCGGCAGCCATTGCCCGCTCACCGTAGGTCGTGCCGGCTTCAAACAGCGGTGCTTTGGCGGCAGTCAGGCGCTTGGCGTAGTCATCGGCGGGCTCAGCCGGGACTGTCGTGTAGCCATCGGCCATGAGATAAACGGACCGAGCCAGCATGATGAGAGCTTCTTGATGCTCAGGCTCTGCAGCGACAACGGCTTCGAGAGTATCGATGACCTTTTGTAGGTCTTCCGCGTTGCTACGCGCGTTGTTCCACATCTCCATTGCTTGCTCGTAGCTTGCAGCCGGTGCGCTACCGGACGTTGCTGTGGCGCTGAGGCCACTGGTGTACGTCTTACACCCAAAGACAGGCAGGACGAGGGTCAGGGCGGCGAGGGCCGCGAGGAGCTTGATGTGGGGACTGTTCGGTGCCATGGGGTCTCCTGCCGTGTCTATCCAGATTGGTTTGGTGAACGGCGATTGATTGTCGACTCGATTGCGGCGGAGTCTACCGGAGAGCCGACGTGGGTCAAGGAGTCTGATATGGTTGGCCGCGCCCCCATTTCTGGTGGCCCGAAGAGCTGGAAAAACAGATGAACAAGGTTCAGGATTCGGCAGCCTCCGCTATCGCGGATTTGAGCGACGGTGTCACCTTGCTGGTAGGTGGCTTTGGCCTATCGGGTAATCCCGAGAACCTCATCAGTGCTCTTCACGAGCGCGGCACCAGTGACATCACTCTCGTGAGCAACAACGCGGGTACCGATAATTGTGGTCTTGGGGTTCTCCTACAGTCCCGCCAGGTGAAGAAGATGATCGGGTCGTACGTCGGCGAGAACAAGGAGTTTGAACGGCAGTTCCTGGGCGGTGAGCTTGACGTCGAGCTCTGCCCTCAGGGCACTCTTGCTGAGCGAATGCGCGCGGCGGGTGCTGGAATTCCCGCTTTCTACACTCCGACAGGGGTGGGCACTCGAAGAGCCGAAGGACGTGAGGAACGCGAGTTTGCAGGTCGTACATATCTTCTTGAAGAGGCCCTGCATGGTGATTTCGCATTTGTGAAGGCCTGGCGCGGAGACACCCACGGCAACCTCGTCTTCCGAAAGACAGCCCGCAACTTCAATCCGCTCGTTGCGAAGGCAGGCAGGATCACCATCGCCGAGGTCGAAGAGCTTGTCCCTGCTGGCGAGCTCGATCCCGATGAGATTCATCTCCCTGGGATTTACGTGCAGCGGATTCTCAAGGGAGAGCACTACGAGAAGTGGATCGAGCAACGAACTGTTCGGCCACGAGGGGAGTCCTGAGATGCCGCTCAGTCGCGATCAGATAACCCGACGCGTCGCACGCGAACTCTGCGACGGCGACTATGTCAACCTGGGCATCGGCATGCCGACTCTTGTTGCCAACCACGTACCGGCGGGGGTCGAGGTGGTCCTACAGAGCGAGAATGGCTTGCTCGGCATCGGTCCCTTCCCCTTCGAGGGTGAAGAGGACGCCGATCTGATCAATGCTGGCAAGCAGACAGTGACCACCATCCCTGGCTCCGTGTTTTTTGACAGTGCAGAGAGCTTTTCGATGATTCGTGGCGGCCATATCAATCTCGCCATTCTCGGTGCGATGCAGGTTGCCGAGAATGGTGACCTGGCGAACTGGATGATTCCCGGCAAGATGGTCAAGGGCATGGGTGGTGCCATGGATCTGGTCAACGGCGCTCAGCGGGTCATCGTCACCATGATCCAGTCGAGCAAGGGCGGACAGTCCAAGCTGGTCGCCGAGTGCTCCCTGCCCCTTACTGGCGTTGGCTGTGTTGATCAGGTCGTGACGGACCTCGCGGTGATGGATGTGACCGACCAGGGCTTCCTGGTTCGCGAGCTGGCTCCCGGTGTGAGCCGCGATGACTTCTCTGCGGCTTGCGATGGTCGACATTCCTTCTCGAACGACATCTCCACTATCGAGGTATAGCCCTGATGAGCGCCACCGAGACGATACCCCTCGCATTGACCTTCGATGACGTCCTGCTTCTGCCGGCGCACAGTCAGGTGTTGCCTCGCGACACGGATGTCTCGACGCGTCTGACTGAGCAGATTCACCTCAGTATTCCGTTGGTGTCATCGGCGATGGATACCGTGACCGAGTCGGCTGCAGCCATTGCGATGGCCCAGAGTGGTGGCCTCGGCATCATCCATAAGAATCTCACGGTTGAGGCGCAGGCTCGCGAGGTGGCGGTAGTCAAGAAGACGGTCGCCGGGATGATCTCGGATCCCATCACAGTTGATCCCGACTCCAGCGTGCGTGCAGCTCTTGAGTTAATGCGTATTCACCGGATATCGGGGGTCCCGGTGACCGCCGCTGGTACTACCGAGTTGGTGGGCATTCTCACCAACCGTGATCTTCGCTTTGAGCGGGACCTGGATCGCAAGGTGGGTGCAGTAATGACCAGCGAGAATCTGGTCACTGTGCCCGAGGGCACCACGCTTGAGCAGAGCAAGGACCTGCTCCAGGAACACAAGATCGAGAAACTACTCGTTGTGGATGCGACTGGTCGTAACTTGAGCGGACTTATCACCATCAAGGACATCATCAAGAGTGAGCGGTACCCAGACGCGGTCAAGGATGATCTGGGCCGTCTGCGGGTTGGTGCCGCTGTAGGGGTAGGCGGTGATCGCGAAGAGCGGGTTCAGGCTCTGCTCGATGCGGGCTGCGATGTCATCGTCATTGACACTGCACACGGCCACTCTCAGATGGTGCTCGACTCTGTGGCTGCTACCAGGGCGAACTGGCCCGAGATTCAAATCATTGCTGGCAACGTGGCCACCGGCGATGCCACTGAGGCGTTGATCAAGGCGGGCGCAGACTGTGTGAAGGTCGGTATCGGGCCAGGCTCGATCTGTACGACCCGAGTGGTCGCTGGCGTGGGTGTTCCGCAGCTGACCGCTGTGCAGGATGCTTCTCGTGCGGCTCATCGCCTTGGTAAGCCAATCATAGCCGATGGCGGAGTTCGCTCTTCAGGAGACATCGCGAAGGCGATTGCCGGTGGCGGTGACGTCGTGATGATCGGCTCGCTGTTTGCTGGCACCGAGGAGAGCCCTGGGCAGGTGGTCCTGTACCAGGGGCGTCGCTACAAGACCTACCGCGGTATGGGCTCCCTTGAGGCGATGCGTCAGGGCAGCTCAGATCGCTATTTTCAGGATCACAACGACGACCCCCTAGCTGGTCTCGATGGCGAGGTCGGTGGGCCCAAGCTGGTGCCTGAGGGCATCGTCGGCAGGGTGCCTTATCGTGGGCCGATCGCCGACTCCGTTTACCAGTTGGTTGGCGGATTGAGGGCGTCGATGGGCTACACGGGTTGTGCGACTGTTGGACAGATGCAGGAGCGCGCGCGGTTCGTCAGGATCACGTCAGCGGGGCAGCGCGAGAGCCACGTGCATGACGTGATCATTACGCATGAAGCACCGAACTATCGGGTCAACTAGGACAGGTACGACCTGGCTCCGCATGTGAAGCGGAGCAACTATCAGCAACTGATGGCTATAAGGACGGATTCAGGTCAGCTCGCTTGAGCTAGCTGCAACTCAGCTCTTCTTGACGGCCGGCCGGACCTCTACGACACCGCCGCGGGGACCGGGGACGGCTCCCACAACGAGGATGAGGTTGCGCTCAGCATCAACGCTATGCACGCGCAGATTCTGGATCGTCACGCGCTCGTTGCCCATCTGGCCCGGCATCTTCTTGCCCCTGAGCACGTGGCCCGGCGTCAGGCGCGTGCCGATCGAGCCACCATGACGGAAGAACTCGTGGGTGCCGTGGGTGCGCACGAAGCCCTTGAAGTTGTAGCGCTTCATGACGCCTTGGGTGCCCTTGCCCTTGCTGGTGCCGATGACATCGACAAACTTGGTGTCACCGATGACGTCGACTTTGACCTCGCTGCCAATCGCCAGGTCGTCTCCTGGGTCGCTGTCGAGACGGAACTCGTGCAGGTGCTTGCGGGGAGCGATAGTGTCGCCAGACTTCGCAGAGGCTTTGTTGAACTGACCAGCATCTGGGCGGTTGGTTCGGTTTGGGCTCTTCTCAAGGTAGCCAACCTGGATAGAGGAGTAGCCTTCGCTTGCCTCGGTGCAGTGCCTGAGCACGACATTGGGTTCGGCGTGGATCACTGTGACCGGGACCACCTTGCGGGTGTCCTGGTCGAACATCTGAGTCATTCCCTCTTTGGTGCCGAGGATTCCGAGTGTCATGGCTTCTCCTTGCTTCATGGCTCGCGACCCGGTCGGCCTGGCCAGCGGAAGCTAAATTGCCGGTCTATCCGGCCGGCGGATTGTACGGTTTGCTAGAGCAGTGTCAAGAACGGCCGATCGCTTGCTTTCCCTCAGGAGCCGATCTCAATGTAACAACGGCCCTTGGAACCAGTCCGAGAGCCGTTGTGAAGCATCTTCTTTGTGGGCATCTCGCTCTCAGCGAGGTGTTGCCGGTGGTCCCATTAGAAGGGCATGGGAAGGCCACCACCGCCGAGGTCAACACAGTTCATCAGAGAGCTGGTGTCTCCAGGCTCGGTTCCCATGATGAACGAGAGCGCGTTGTCGAGATTGATCATCTCGCACATGCCCGTGCCGCTCACCTCGAACTGGATGACTCCGGTCTCACCTGCTGCCAGAGTGAGAGGAGCACCTCCAAGATAGGTGACCTGCGGGCTGTCTGCGACGGGCAGCATCATGAGCGTGCCACCCTCGGTGACGTTGTTGAGCTCGCCAACACCGCTGCCAGTGTTCTGAATCGTTACATCGACAGTGCCTGGGCTGACCTGCAGATAGAGGGGCCCCTCCATTCCAGGGATTCCGCTGCCGCCACCGCCGGCACTACCGCCTAGAGGGCCTAGGAGGCTGCCCAGGTCAAGGCCCAGGTCGAGCATGCTCGATGCACCGACAATGCTCCACTCAGGTGTGCAGGCACCGCAGTCCGCGGTGATCTCAGCGGTCAAGGGGATTGTCAGTGTGCCCTCATCCTCGTCGTTAGAGAGGATGGTGAGGGTGGCCGACTTGACCCCCTCGGCGCTGGAGCCCGGGTCGAAGCTGATGGTGAGATTGATGGGCGCAGCGTTGGGCTGGACCGTGCCGCCTGCGTAGCCGCCGATAGTGAACAGTGGGGCGTCAGCGCCAGAGACGGCGATGTCGGTGACCACGAGCGGGCCCTCGCCCACGTTGGAGAGCATGATGACGTCGCCAATTGGCGCCTGATTCTGGGCGACAGCTCCGAAGCTAACCGAACCGGGGTTCACTTCAATGTCTCCGCCGCTCGGGTCGACCGGGTCGTCGTCATCGTCGTCGCCAACAGGAGCGTCGTCGTCATCGCCTTCAGGCAGGTCCAGATCCGTCCAATCCACCACGCAATCAGTGCTGGTAGAGCAGCCTCCGAGCACGACCAGGAGGGGCGCCTCAGAGCCATCAACGGTGACCTCGATGGTGCCAAGGAAGTTTCCTGTGGTCGTGGGAGAGAAGTACACGGAGATCACTTCGCTCTGCCCGCCACTGAGGCTGACGGGGTAAGCAGCGGGGACCTGGTACAGGGAGAAAGCCTGTTCCGAGCTGCGAATATCGGTGATGGTCACCGTCGATGAGCCGCTGTTGGTGAGCTCAACCGTCTCGTTGCCGGAGAAGTCGTTGGGTGCCGTGTAGCCGAAGTCGATGGTGCCGGGTTCTGCGACCAGGTCGCTGTCCCCGATGGTGCCGCTGGAGCGGCCGTCAGAGCAGGCGCTGGCGACCAGTAGTAACGCTGGCAGAGCCAGAGCGAGCAACTTCAAGAGAGGACGGCGAACCGAGAATGACTTCATTTTTCTAGCACTCCAACAGGGAGTTTCTCGACTAGTCGAGTCTCCCGAGTAGACATCTCCATGGGTGCTTGGGCACCTGGATGACAGCAAATAGACGCGGTGAACGCAGGCATTATATTCATTGACATCTTCCTGACAAGAACAAAACACGGTGCGCTGGCAAGCGCCTGCGAGAGTCTCGATGTCTTGTGTTCTGATCTCGACGGGGAGCCGACTCATGCCGGACCAGGTTCGCCTCGAAGCGAACGAGGTGAGGGACTGGCTAAAAGGTGTACTTGACGAAGATGTTCGTCGCGAGCCCCATGGCTATGAGCGGAGAAGCTCCACCAATCATGACGTTGAAGTCAATATCCAGTCCCAGAGAGAAGTGGCTCAGCTTGGTGTAGTACTCGAGGCCAAGCCCACCCTGTATCAGTCCCAGGGGCCGTCCCTGGAGAATGCCGCCATACTCATCGTTGATCCGCCCAATGATCTCCACCGCCTGCAGATTAACAAGGGGCGGGGAGTATCCGACACCACCCCCGGCGTGCCCTGAGATGTTGAGTCGCTTGACGCGCTTGCCACCTACGTTGGGGCCAGCCCGGACGCCGACGATTGCACCAAATACTCGAAAGTCCCCTTGGATGGGTGAAGGCAGCAAATTGCGGACTGCCGCACTTTCGGAGACGCCGTGACCATTTGTGATTGTCTGGAAGAAGGAACCTTCGATGGCCAGGGTGAAGCCCAGCGTGTCGACGACGTCGTATCCAAATGAGAAGTCCATCTCAGTGCCGGTGCTGGATGTGCCGGTACGAGTTTCGTTGTTGCCTTTGATGTCACCGAGCCAGAACAAGGGGCCGATGTTGATCTTCGCGTAGGCTCCCTTGACGACCTCTCGTGCAGGGCGCTTCCGCTTCTTCTTTGCGTTCTTGCCGTCACTGGGGCGAACTCGTTTGCTGCGACTGCGACGGTCGCGGTCCAGATCGAGCTCATCCTCACCCTCATCCTCATCCTCACCCTCATCCTCATCCTCATCCTCATCCTCATCCTCATCCTGAAGGTGATCAGAGGCAGTGCTCTCGGCGGCCCGGGCAAATGGAGCCATCACCAGTAGGGCGAGCAGGCAGAGGAAGAGGCTGAAGATGCGAAGATTTGGGGTAGTCATGGTCTGGTCTTGTGCGGGTTTTGGTCAACCGCCCTGGGAGTTGAACACGAAGGGATAGGACACGATGACGATGCCGCCGCCCTTCGGTGCCGGGAAGCGCATGCGCATAAACCGAGCGTTGATGCACTTCTCGACGATGGGGTTGCGCAGGGTCGAGGACTTCGTGGTTGCGGTGGCGACCGAGCCATCCTTGGAGATGACAAACTTGACCACGAGCTTGCCGAAGAGCTTGGGATTCTTGTTCAGCTCTTTCTGGTAGCAGTAGCGGATCTTGGCGAGGTGCTGCTTGACGATGCGGTCGATGATCGATTTGTCCAAAGCACCGAGGATGATCGGATCGCCAGTTCCCACGCCAGGTGCTCCGCCACCCTTCTTACCGTAGAAGCCAGCGCCACGGCCGTAGCCAGAGGCACCCATACCTGTGCCGCGAGTGCCGAGACCCCCGAGACCAGCAGCTGTGCCGCCACCCCCGAGACCCGACCCGCGAGAGCCGAGGCCGCCTGCGCCGAACTGTCCGTACTGACTGCCGATGAGCCCGCCGACCGCGCTGGATACCGCGCTATCGAGGCCGCCGGTGCCGAACATACTGGTATCGGTCATCTGGTTCAGATCGGCCAATAGACCAGCGGACTCAGC